>JAZSAE010000001.1:0-11871 GCA_045601705.1 Clostridia bacterium
AAAACAACATATTGCCAAACAACAAAGATTTGGTTGATATTTTCTTAAACAAAGTTGTGGTTTATAAAGACCACGTCGAAGTTTATCTCAATGTGTTGCCTGCACTGAAATGTGAAGACTATGGCTTAGAGATTGACTTAAACCTATTAAAAAGCGAAGAGGATGGAGAAAATCCATCCTCTTTGTTGTTTTTATCCCCAGAACGTGTATCTGCAGGATCTAACTCTGCCATTGTAAACCCAATCCGAACAGACAAATTCAAACCTAACCTAATTTTGTTTGCTATGCCAATTTAGTTGTAGGACTTGTCTTAGGCATTAATCAATGATATAATTATAATATGGAAAAAGATGATTCTATTATCAAGAACAATTTAGAACAAGAAGTAAGTTTAATTAAACAAAGAAACCAAAGAGTTGAAACTGATAAAGCGTGGGAAACAAGTTGGACCAGAAAAATTTGTATTGTAATAATAACTTATTTTGTCGTTGTTTTTTATTCTTTTATTATAAGTAAATTTTCTAATATCTGGTTATCATCACTGGTTCCAGTTTTTGGCTTTATTTTATCGACATTATCTTTGAAGTTTGTTAGAAAAATTTGGGAAAAGAATAAGAACAATTAATCAAATATTGAAGTTGTTTTTATTAATTGGTTCGCTTTGCGTCGTTGCCTTTGCCAAGCAAACTAAAATGAACACCTTGAAAAATTCTGGGTGTTTTTTTTGAAAATTTTTATTTTTTTGTCGTCGTGGTATTGATTTGTATTTTACCGTGTTATATAATTATAACAATAAAAAGGGGAATAAAATTATATGAATAAAATTTTAATTGACTATCAAGGTCAAAAGTTGAGTATCAAAGAAATTGCCAAATTGAATGGTCTTAATTTTCAAGTATTAACCAATAAATACAAGAAATTTGGAGATATTAACGAGGCTGTTGAAAATTTGAAAGTAACACAACTTGGTCCGGTGAAGTACCTTGATTTTTTTGGTCAAAAAATGACAATCAATCAAATTGCAAAAATGTATGGTATTCGTCGGGAAACTTTGGATTATGTATATAAATCAATTTCAGATATTGATGAAGCAGTTTCTTTTTGCATAAATAATGATTGTACAAGCGAAGAAGTTTGTGAACAAAAAATAAAAATGCAGAAAAATACAGAAAGCCTTGATAAATTAACAAATTTAGATAAAAGTTCATTTCCGGAAACCAGTCTGAAAGGTAATGACCATACACTTCTAAATAACAGCATTGATTCTAATGAAGTAATTGAAAATAAAATGCTTGCCATTGATTTAAACAAAGCAATGGATATGATTTCATCACGTGAAAATAAAATTTTACGCATGCATTATGGTCTTGATGGTAATTCTTTTTCTACGGAAGAAATTGCAATGAACATGGGTATTAGTACGGTTCGTACTAGACAAATAGAAGACGAAGCGTTAAGAAAACTTAGAAATAAAGAAAGAAGAAAATATTTTGTTGATTATATTATAGAAGAAGAACCAGAAAATAAACTAAAAAAAGCATTACAATCTCTAGCAGAAAAAAGCCTGTAAATAATTGGCTTTTTTTGTTAGTTTAAAATCTAGTTTTTAGTGTTCATTTTACGTTTGTTAACTCCTGCCAATTTTTTAGATGTCTTTGCTTATTTAAACTTGACGTGATTTTTGTAATGAATGACTCTAAACAATAGAATGGTTGAAAGTTTATTTCAACTATGCAGGAAACCGTTGGAAAAAACTCTATCATTAAAAGTGAATAATGCTTTAACGTTTTACTGACAGTAACAATTGACTGTGCAATTTCTTGATTTAACGCTATAATGAAGTAATGAAAAAAGTGTTGATTGCGATGAGTGGTGGAGTGGATTCCAGTGTGGCAGCGTTGTTATCGTATCGACCAGATTGTGAACGCATTGGTTGTACAATGTTGTTGCGTGGTGATGTTAGTGTAGAAACGTGTGGCAGTAATCAAGACGTTGCCGATGCTCGTAGTGTAGCTGACCGTTTAGAAATACCTTTTCACGTGTTTGATTTTACAACTGATTTTAAAACAAAAGTTATAGATAAATTTATTGCTTGTTACGAACAAGGTTTAACACCAAATCCTTGTATTGATTGCAATCGTTATTTAAAGTTTGACCGACTTTATGATTGTGCTCGTAAGTTAGGTTGTGATGTTGTTGTTACGGGGCATTATGCGCGTATTGAAAAAAATGGCGACCAATATTATTTAAAAAAAGCCGTAGATGTCAGCAAAGACCAAAGTTATTTTTTATATCATTTGAGCGCAGAACAATTAGCGCATACATCATTTCCTTTGGGAGAATTAACCAAACCACAGGTTCGTGCTTTGGCTGAACAACACGGTTTTGTAAATGCGCACAAACGTGAAAGCCAAGACATTTGCTTTGTGCCAGATGGTGACTATGCGCAAGTTATTCAACAATACACAGGTAAACAGTATCCGTGTGGAAACTTTGTTGATTCTGATGGTAAAGTTTTAGGACAGCATCGTGGTATTATTCATTATACAGTTGGCCAACGTAAGGGATTAGCGATTGCGGCTGATCAGCGTTTGTATGTACGGACAATTTGTCCCAAAACAAATACTGTATGTTTATGTACTCGTGATGAAATGAGACAAGGCGAAGCCACTGCTGTTGAGTGTCATTGGATTAACGGTGTTCCAACAGAAAAGACTTTGCGATGTAATGTAAAAATTCGTTACAACCAAAAAGAACAACCTGCTACTGTACACATAATTGATGATACTCAAATTAAAGTTGTTTTTGACGAGCCACAACGTGCCGTAACACCAGGTCAAGCCGTAGTTTTGTATCAAGGTGATACTGTATTAGGTGGTGGTATTTTGGTGAAAGCGTAAAACTTGCCGAGCCGTTATTTGATATGTTAAACTGCGTTGTGCATTTAAAAATTCAATGTGAATATGTGGGAACAAAATATGCGGGCTTTCAAACTCAAGTGGGGCAACGTACCATTCAAAATGAATTAGAAAAAGCTATCTCACGCTATTTTGCGACGCCAGTCAAAGTGGTAGGTAGTGGACGTACCGATGCTGGCGTGCACGCAGTTGGGCAAGTTGTTTCGTGTTTGTGTCCTCGTGAAGATGTGAAAATTTATCAATTTCTGTTAGGTGTCAATAGTTATTTACCGAGTGATATTGCTGTTACTGCTGCTGAAATTTTACCCAAGTTTAACGCACGTAGTGACGCTAAAGCGAAAACCTATCTTTATAAATGTTATGTGTCATCAACCCGTCATCCGTCACAAGATGTTGACCATTGGCAGTTATACAAGCCAGTTGACATTGAGCGTTTGCGTCAACAAGCACAGGTTTTGGTGGGGACACACGACTTTACATCATTCTGTGCCGAACTGCGTGACAAGAGTCCAATTCGTACAATTTACAGTTTAGATATTCAAACACCAACGCCAGATACAATTTATTTTGTGATTCGTGGTAATGGTTTTTTGCACAATATGGTGCGTATTATTGTTGGTACGTTGTTGGAAAAATCAAACGTGCAAGCCGTATTAGATGCACGTAATCGTCGTCAGGCTGGTAAAACAGCGCCAGCTAAAGGATTAACATTGTACAGTGTTGAATATTAACGGTTGAAGTTTTTACTGTCCTATGTTATGATTTTGGCGTAATGAAACACGGTGTGATTGCCTATAGTTTTCAAAAGCCGTTGTAATTTACTTAATTCGGGGCGTAGCGTAGTGGTATCTTGTCAACCTTCGGTCGCCAGATACCTCAACACGAAGTCCGTACACTTTCGGGGCGTAGCGTAGTGGTATCGCGCAAGTCTGGGGGACTTGAGGTCGTGGGTTCAATTCCCGCCGCTCCGACCAAACAAAATGCAAAAATTTGCTCTTGTGATTTTTGGCATTTAATTTTATAATGTTGCACTGTGGCTTATTGGGAAGTTTTGCAAGAAGCATTGATTGATAGTTTAAAGGCTTTACCTATTTTGTTGGTAGTCTATTTTGTAATTGAATTTATTGAGTATAAATGGGCGAACAAATTACACAATAATCATTTCTTACGTGGTAAAGCCAGTCCTGTGTTAGGTGCTTTGGTAGGGTCAGTTCCACAATGTGGATTCTCGGTAGTTGCAACCGATTTGTTTACACACGGAATTATTTCGATTGGTGCATTGATTGCAATCTTCGTTTCAACCAGTGATGAAGCACTTCCATTGTTGTTGGCTCATCCCGATAATTGGTTAGCTGTCGTAATGTTAATTGTTGCCAAGATTATCATTGCTGTATTTGTTGGTTATTTAGCAAACGCTGTTTATCGTTTTTTATACCGTCGTCCTGCGTTTATGACTGAATTAAGTTGTCGCCACGCTACGCAACACGCACACATAGAGAAAACAGAAGAAGAACATACAGATAATGACGAACACGAACACGCACACGAATTACGTGATGGTTGTTGTCATCACCACGTTGATAGTAAACGTTTTAACTGGAAACATCCGTTATTGCATAGTTTAAAAATTTTGTGCTTTATTTTCTTGGTTAATTTCTTGTTTGGTTGTGTTGCTGATGTTTGGGTTGGCGAAGATAATTTAAAAACTTTTTTAAGTGGTAGTATTTGGTTGCAACCTTTGTTGGCTGTTTTAGTAGGGTTAATTCCAAACTGCGCTGCCAGTGTTGTCTTGACAGAATTTTACTTGATTGGTGGTTTGCGTTTTGGCGCATTGCTCGGTGGCTTGTGTGTTAATGCTGGATTAGGTTTAATCTTTTTACTACGTCATAAAAAACTATGGCGTGAAAAGTTTTTTGTTATTGGCTGGTTAGTTAGTGTAAGTATCTTAACTGGTTACGCTTTTTTATGGTTGACCATCTAATTATTTATCAAGTGTGATTTCTTCTTTATTTAAGTTTTCTTTATAGAGTTTGTTCATTATATAATAAGAAGCATTAGCAACAATGCTGATAGCTAAAATGCCAACCAAAAACAAAACAGCAGTGTAAGTAAACTGTCCAGCATTATAACGTAAGGTTTCCAAGATATTGATATCCGAACGCAAAACATTGGTGTAGTTTGTTTGAAAAACGTGTGCACCGATGATAGTGATAAAGAAGAATACACCGTGTAAAATAATGCTCGGTTTTAAGTGTGTTTTTTGTGGATGGTATAAATTTAGCATTAACATCCAAATCCAGTAAGCCATCACGGCCATATGATAGAAGTAAGTATGAAAGTGATTGAACGAATCGAATATATTAGTAGTAGCACTGTGCAAAATCATATCTGGCGCAATACATAAAAGCAGGCTGACCAAAATGCCACCAACCAAACTACACGAGTACATTATTTGACGGACTTTGCCACGAGTGAATAAAGCCACACCATACCAAACTAAAAAGTAACTGCAAAAATGAAAGGGAATATACCAAGTTTTCCAACTGTGATTTGTTAAGTGATAAACTTGTTTGATAACTTCAAAAATTAAGACGAAAACACTAATAATAATTAAGGGTAAGTGGCGTAAATTTTCTGAAGCATTGCGCAAGACGTGTTTAAAGATAACGCCCAAAACCAGGATAACAAAGAGCGCTAAAAAAATAGAAATAAACTCTGCTTCTGTGTTGAAACCCATATTTTAAACTATGTAGACTAACACATTTCCGTGTTTTGTGCAAGTCTGCACAGTTTTTACTTTTCACTAGTACCAATGACTTTACCGTCGTGTGCAATGACAACGAAGTAACGGTTACCGTCTTCGGTTACAAATGATACAAACCAGTAAGGTGTATTTACTGTACTGTTATCGCACAAAATTTTAGTGGAACTTTCCATTCGTTGGTTTGTGTTAATTACATCACCGAGTGTTTGGCAGGCAATTTCCAATGCTGTTTCCCAACTGATAGCTTCGTCTGGCATTACTGAAGATAAGTTTACCGTGCCAATTGTTTCACCGTTTGCTTGGAAAGTAATGCTTACATTAGCGTTGACGTCGACAGCGTTTTCCAAATCGCCGGCATAATTATTGCCATAAGGATTTTTTTCTAATACCAAAGTAATTGGTTCTTGTTCGTTAATTTTGATTAAAGTTGTAATACAACCATTGTAAACAATTTTATCATTAGTTGGTTCAACGGAAAGGACGGTGAATGCAACATTAGCTGTGGCAATACCGTCGGCTTGGTAATCAGTTTCCCGAATACCACTGTATAATTGCACATTCCCAATTGAGTTGTCGGCATCTGCCGTCTTTAAATAAAAACGTGCTTCGGCAATGTTTTCCAATGCCATTTGGTAAGTATCACCACGCTTGAAGTTGATTATGCCGATGATTGTAACGACTAAAGCAATGGTAACAATACCAATACCTAACCAAGTCTTTTTGTTAAAAATTTTTTTCCAATCAAAACGAATTTTCATAGTCCATATCTATGGCAAATTTATTTTAAATATGCAAAATTTGTCAGTTGATATGATTAAATTGCTTCGTAAGTAAATTGAATTTTTAAGACGAACGAACCACAACTGATTTTTAAAGTTCCAGTTGGTTTTACCATTTCGCCATTTTCATTTTCGACCAGTTTCGGTGCAGTATCTTTTATGTGTAAATAGAAAAGTCCAGAGTAGTATGAACTGCTGATTTGTTTAGTTTCGTTTGCGTTCCAAACTTCCAAGAAAGTTTCAGCACCATCCTCCAAAGTGAAGCGAATTGGTTCAGTTAAAGGATGACCGTCTAATGTACCAGTGTTAAGAACAAACGATTGATTATTAGGAATTGTGCATTTGTAATCAATTGGACCTTTACCGGTTAAGTTGGAAAGATTCGAAATTGTTAAACTATTTGGCACATCGGTTGAGGTGATAAAACTTCTTAACAATAAACCACCTAACAAAAACAAGACACCCAAAATTAAAACCACAGCTGTGATGATTTTGTACTTCTTCGTTTTTGACGCTGTGATTAAGTCAAATTTTGGTTTGTCACCTGTCGAAAAATTCCCCATAAGATTTAATATAGTATGCTGATAAATTTGATTTTTAGCAAATAGAAATATTATAACGATGAAAATTTCGCAACGTGATAAGTTGTTTTACGGCGTTGGGGCGTTTGGTTATGGTAGTGTAAACCAGATGCTCGGAAATTATTTAATGTTTTTCGGAACAGGTGTGTTAGGGTTATCTGGAACTTTGATGGGGTTGGCTATTGCAATTTCTACCGTTTGGGATGCTGTAACTGACCCGATTGTCGGTGTATTGTCGGATAATTATCGTGGTCGGTTTGGTAAGCGTCACATCTTTATGTTGGTTGGTTGTTGTTGTGTGGCTGTCATCAATTTACTGATTTGGAATATTGTTCCAACGTGGGGTGAAATGCGTAAGTTTTTTATTTTGTTGTTTGCCTTGCTGTTAATTGAAACTTTTAATACTGTGTATTCCACACCGTATGGCGCGCTCGGTTTTGATATGTGTCAAACCTATCACGAACGCACCAAAATCCAAAGTTATAAAACGGTTTTCCAGTCGGCAGCGTTACTTGTCCCATCGTTACTTATGGGCATTGCTTTGAATCCGAAAGCTGTGGCTACAATGGATACGGCATCCAGTGGCTATCAAGTAATTGCCATCATTACAAGTACGTTGTGCTTGTTGACAGGGTTCGTAACAATTTTTGGAACGTGGCGTTATCGTAACAATGGAACAACGCCAACCAAGTTAACGGTGGGAAAACCAAAAGTTTCGGTATTGGCGGCTTTCTTTGCTGTGCTCGATGACCGGAACAATGTTTTCTTGATTACTGCTTATGCCATTGCTTTGTCGTGTAGTGCTTTTTTGACCAGTTTAGGTATGCACGTTTTTACTTACACTTTTCATTTTTCATCGTGGCAAATTTCTTTTGTGATGACGTGTTTAGTTGCAGGGGTGATTGCCGGACAACCTTTGTGGTGCGCTGTCAGTAGTCGGGTCGGTAAGAAACGGACTGTGCAAACAGCTTTATGGGTAGTCTTGTTGGGTGTCGCTGGTTTTGCTATTTTATTAACCGTAAGAATTTTCTTGCCAGTAACTTTGGTCTTGTGGTTATTAGCAGCTAACATTTTGGTGATTAGTATGGGGGTCGGTTGTATTTACTCTTTGCCGATTAGTATGTTTGCCGACAATGTCAAAATGGACAGTACAGCAATGGCGACTGGTTTCTTGACTTTTTGTACCAAATGTACCAACGCTTTTGTTACTTTCTTGGTTGGTTTTTTATTGGATATGGTTGGCTTCCAAAGTGGTCTTGCGACGCAAAGTTTACAGGTGAGTACCTCGCTGGGGTGGTTGTTGGTGGGTGGTGTCACAGTGGCTGGAATTGTTGCTTCCTTTTTGTTTGGGAAATATCAAGACAAAGCAGACGAAACTGTGGTATCTTATCACGATGAGCAAAAACACATCCGTCAAGTCTGAGCCAATAATTTTACCTGCACCGTTGGCAGGTTGGACAGATTATGGTTTCCGGAGTGCTTTAGTCGCGTGTGGTACTCGTGAGATATGGACGGAAATGGTTAATGCGACAGCGTTAGTGCGTGGTAACGCAAAAACACTGGCAATGCTAAAAACCGATAAGATTGACGGTGTGTATCAAGTTGTGCAATTGTTCGGACGTGAGCCTGTTGATTTTGTGAATGTAATTCAATCGGGGTTGCTGGATGCTTACGATGAAATCAATTTGAATATGGGGTGTCCAGCACCCAAGATTATTAAGAATCATTGTGGTTGTGCCTTGATGCGAGATTTACCACGTGCGCAAAACTTAATTGAACTTTGTCGTCAAGCTTTACATCACAAACACCAAAAACTCAGTGTGAAGTTTCGTTTAGGCTGGGATAAAAATATTGCTGTGGAATTTGCACAAATGTGTGTGCGTGCCGGTGCTGACCGTTTAATTGTACACGGCCGGTTGGGTGTTGATGGTTACCGTGGTACGGCTGATTACCAAGCGATTGCTGAGGTTAAAGCCAGTGTCAATGTGCCAGTGATTGCGAATGGTGATGTGCGAGACCGTGCCAGTTACGAAAATTGTTTAGCCA
Source organism: Clostridia bacterium (assembly GCA_045601705.1). Taxonomy (GTDB): domain Bacteria; phylum Bacillota; class Clostridia; order Christensenellales; family UBA1242; genus RGIG8050. The sequence goes on from JAZSAE010000001.1 coordinate 9,089, forward strand.
TAACGCACGCTGACGGCGTAATGGTCGGTCGTGCTTTATGTGGTGCGCCGTGGAAAATTACTTTGGATGACAGTGTGCCAACTTACGAACGGATTGTGGCGTTGATGCAATTGCAACGGCAGTGTCATAATGGCAATCCGAACGATTTGATTAAACACTGGCTCTGCTATCAAAAACAGTTGAAGAAGTATTATCCGGAATGTCCGGTACCGAGTTTGTAACTTGGGTTGCACATCTGCGTAAAGTATAAATATTAGGCGTTGGTTGGTAAGTACTACGGCGTAAGCGCTTACGAGACAGTCGTTTATTGCCTTGATAGGTTTCGATATAAGTATCGACAACGTGTCCAACTTGTCCGTGTTTGGTTAAAACTTTTTCATAATTTTCAGGATGTGCCGTGTAGTCTTTGATAAGTGTTTGGGGTAAGTCTTTTTCGAACTGCTCTTTGGAGTTGATGGTTTTGATGACATCGGTATCTAAACGATAACTGATTTGTGGACCTTTGTCACGACCATAAATTGTTACGCTTAGGTTATGATTTTGAAAGTTAGTCTCGATATAAATCGGTGCACCAGTGTTGTTGATAAAACGCAAGTCGGCGCCACTGGAAACCATTGCATCGTGGCCGAGTGGCACATAAGATGAGCGCAAACTGTGGTGGTGTGATTCGGTAATTTCTAAACCAGCTTGCACGGCTGCGTTAAATAAGGTGGTACTGACTTGACAAACGCCACCACCAATCCCATCGACGTATTCACCATTGACAATAATTTTTGCTGTTCGGAATCCTTGTTGTGCTGTCCTTTTTCCAACAATTTGGTTAAAGGAAACTTGCTCGCCAGCATTCACACGCAGTCCGTTAAATTTACCTAATGCCAAAGCAATGTTGCGTTCACGGTCAGGATTGTCGGTGCAGTGTGTGCTGAAATGCGCACGTTTTTTTATTCGCGCCAGTAATGTTTCAATTGGTGTTGGTGTAACTGTTTGGTAAGTTACCTGAACCTGTGGATATTTATTGCCTTTCAAAGCGGCGACGATGTCGGCATAAAGTTTTTCACGGTCAATCATTCGGCCAGGTTTTTGTCCCCGAATGGTGAAGCGTGGTGTTGCGTGGGGATGAAAATCAATTTGACCATCAAAAGCACTGATTTCGTATTTCGGTGCAATACGGTTAATGTATTGCACGATGTCAGGAAATGTTCCTTCAAAAGTATCACTCTCTTGCATTGTGGTGGCACGTGAAAATAAACTTTTGCCGTGTGTTAAATTTTGCTTGTCTTCGTAGTTGTACCAACCACCTTGCAAAACATCTTCGGTGAGTACCACCTGATGTTCGCCGAAGTCTAAAGTAAGAACGGTTGGGGAGTTCTGTTGTGGTGAACTCCACGCACCAAAAAAGGTTACAGTACACACAAAGAAACAACAGTATATGGTTAATTTTATCTTGCGCATTAGTTTTATTTTGTGTAAAGCTCTTTACAAATATTAAAAAATGACCTATAATATCTGCATTCACGTGGGAGATGTGTAATAGTAGATTACGCAGTCGTCGGTACCACTTAAAAGGAAAAATAGAAAAATGGCAGACAAACCAGTCAAAGCAGTTGTTAAACTACAATTGCAAGCTGGTGCAGCAACTCCTGCACCACCAGTGGGTACGGTTCTTGGCCCACACGGTATTAACTTACCAGGCTTCGTTAAACAATTTAACGACGCAACAGCAAAGGACAAAGGGTTAGTCATCCCTGTGGTTGTTACAATTTATGGCGACCGTTCATTTGACTTCGTGTTAAAAACTCCACCAGCAGCAGTTTTAATTAAACAAACTTTGGGCTTAACAAGTGGAAGTAAACGTCCAAACACAGAAAAAGTCGGCAAATTAACCAAGGAACAAGTTCGTAAAATTGCAGAGCAAAAATTACCTGACTTGAATGTAGCTTCAATCGAAGCAGCAGAACGCTTGGTGAAAGGTAGTGCCCGCAGTATGGGTGTTACCGTGGAGGAATAAGACGATGAAACACAGCAAAAGTTACAACAAAGTTTTTGAAGAAACCAAAAATACCAATGCTTTGCCAATCGCAGAAGCTTTGGCTTTGGTTGAAAAAACGAAACGTGTTAAATTCGACGAAACTATCGAAGTTCACATTAACTTAGGTGTTGATGGTAAACAAGCTGACCAACAAGTTCGTGGTACTGTCGTATTGCCACACGGAACAGGTCGTAGCCAAAAAATCTTAGTTTTGGCAAAAGGCGATAAAGCAGCTGAAGCTGAAAAAGCTGGTGCTGACTTTGTTGGCGCAGAAGATATGATTACCAAAATCAATGGTGGTTGGTTAGGTTTCGACGTTTGTATTACTACTCCTGATATGATGGGGTTGGTAGGACGTATCGCTCGTATCTTGGGTCCAAAAGGCTTAATGCCAAACCCGAAGAGTGGTACAGTTACAATGGACGTTAAAAAAGCTGTTACCGATGCAAAGGGTGGTAAAGTTGAATATCGTTTGGATAAAACTAACATCATTCACTGTATCATTGGTAAAATGTCTTTCGGTGTTCAAAAATTGCAAGAAAACTATGCAGTTTTGTTAGAAGCTATTGTTAAGGCAAAACCAAGTGCAGCAAAAGGTACTTACTTAAAACGCATTACCGTTTGTTCATCAATGGGTGTTGGCGTTCAAGTTGCACCACAAATCTAATTGAAACAACAATAATTCAAAAGCACGGTGTAACAGCCGTGTTTTTTTTGTGCTGTTACGAAAACAAGTTGACATTTTTTTTTTTTT
>JAZSAE010000002.1:0-2200 GCA_045601705.1 Clostridia bacterium
TACGTAATAATTTTTACCATTTTTCGTAATGTCGGCTTGGCTTGATAAAATTTCTTGGCGGCACCAGTTAAGAATATTATCTGATTTCAATCCTAAATTTTTTTGAATACGGGTGGTTCCTAATTCTGTTGTGTGTATTTGGTTGAGATGTTTTAGTAAATCATTCATACGATTAATCGTATTTAACTTCTAACACGGAATCCATAATTTGTGTGAGTCGGACGCTGATTTGAATAAATTGTGGGGTAGTGCCTTTTTGATGCAAGCCGATGATAGTAAGTGATCCACCTGCTTGTAAGTGGTTGCTGGTACATAAAATATTTTCAAAATCCATTAAGGCTGCACTGGAATATAAATTGGGATCAATTAAACCAGCTTTTTGCATACAACCATTGAATGCAGTAAACATTTTGTCGACGGTATCAATAATGAGTACAACTTTCTTGCCGAGGTCGGCTTGTTGTTTGGCGTAAAAGAATGTTGATAAACAAGTCATCAATTTTTCTCGGCTACAATAACTTGGTTTAGTGAAGTATGTTGTTGGAACGGTAAAATTAGTTGGACGGCCGTCAAATGATAACAAAATCGGCATAACATCGCTTGGAAGGTCTGTTATGATTTGTGCAACTTTGGCAGCAATGTCTTGGTTGTCATTGACGGGTAATAAAACGGATGTACCTAAAGAAATGGAATGATTGAATGAATTAAAACTGTAGACCGGTTTACTGACAGGTGCTTCGTCATAATTGACGTGGTCGACCTTAATGATTTCAGTAACGATATAATTGTTATATTCTGAATTGTAATTTACCTTAGCGTGGATGCGATCGCCCATTTTTAATTTATAAAAAGCAATAAATTCAACGGTAATTAAATATGGTTTATGTTCATCAGTGATGAAAATACCGTTACCTTGGTTAAGTGTATGTACGTAACCAGTTAATGTTTTACTGGTATCGGACAGTGGTGCACTACGCACCTGACTGTAAGAAATCTCAAGTCTTTGGGTAAGGTCATCAAAGATGGAAGACATATGGAAATGAATAGTCATATATGCAATATTAAAGTGAAAATATAAGAGTTTGTCAAATTAAATAGTAGTAATACTGTCGAAAAAAAGTTGACACAAATCCTTTTCTATTGCATAATAATCACACTTGCTATAAAAAAGGAGAAAATGTAAAAAATGGCAGAAAAAGAAAAATTTGATAGGAGCAAACCACACGTTAATATTGGTACAATCGGCCACGTTGACCATGGTAAAACCACAACAACAGCTGCAATTTGTACTACTTTAGCATTGTCTGGTCAAGCTAAAGCACAAAAATATGAAGAAATTGATGCTGCTCCAGAAGAAAAAGCACGCGGAATTACGATTAATACCGCACACGTAGAATATCAAACCGAGAAACGTCACTACGCACACGTTGACTGCCCCGGCCACGCTGACTACGTTAAAAATATGATTACCGGTGCTGCACAAATGGATGGTGCGATCTTGGTTGTGGCTGCGACCGATGGTCCTATGCCACAAACTCGTGAACACATCTTGTTGGCTCGTCAAGTTGGCGTTCCATACATCGTTGTTTTCATGAACAAATGTGACTTGGCAGACGATGCTGAATTGCAAGACTTGGTTGAAATGGAAATCCGTGACTTGTTAACACAAAACGGTTTCCCAGGCGACAGTGTTCCAGTTATTAAAGGTTCAGCTGCTAAAGCTTTGGCTGCTGCTCAAGCTGGCGATGCTTCTTCACCTGATTTGAACTGCATTAAAGAATTGATGAATGCAATCGACACTTATATTCCAGATCCAAAACGTGATGTTGATAAACCATTCTTAATGCCAGTTGAAGACGTATTCACAATTACTGGTCGTGGTACTGTTGCTACCGGTCGTGTTGAACGTGGTCAAGTTAAAATCGGTGACGTTGTTGAAATCGTTGGTTTAGGTGCTACCAAAACAACTACCGTTACTGGTGTTGAAATGTTCCGTAAATCATTGGATTCAGCTATGGCTGGTGATAATGCTGGTTTATTGTTGCGTGGTGTTGAACGTAAAGATATTGAACGTGGTCAAGTATTGGCTGCTCCAAAATCAATCACTCCACACACAGAATTCACAGCAGAAGTATACGTATTGAAAAAAGAAGAAGGCGGACGTCATACTCCATTCTTCAATGGTTATCGTCCTCAATTC
>JAZSAE010000003.1:0-1861 GCA_045601705.1 Clostridia bacterium
TTACCAAAACCTGCTGAAATTGATTACTATGAAGAACCAATTGTAACTTTAAAAATGTGGACGCCACCAGAATATATTGGTGCATTGATGGATTTAGCAACAAATAAACGTGGTATTTTTGTTGATATGCAACATTTGGAAAACAATCGTACTTTGTTGAATTTTACGATTCCGTTAAATGAAATAGTTTATGATTTTTTTGATCGTATGAAAAGTTGCAGTCATGGTTATGCTAGTTTGGACTATGAGCCTGCTGGCTATCAAACATCCAAGTTGGTTAAAATGGATATTTTATTGAATGGCAAAATTTGTGATGCCTTATCTTTGATTGTGCACGAATCTGTGGCATACACTAAGGGCAAAGCTTTGGCAGAACGTTTGAAAGACATTATTCCCAGACAAATGTTTGAAGTGCCGATTCAGGCTGCCATCGGTGGTAAAATTATTGCTCGTGAAACCGTCAAAGCTTTACGCAAAGATGTTCTTGCGAAATGTTATGGTGGTGATATTACACGTAAAATGAAACTGCTGGAAAAACAAAAAGCTGGTAAAAAGAAGATGCGAATGTTGGGCAGTGTCGAAGTTCCGAGTGAGGCTTTTGTGGAGATTTTAAAAATCTGATGAAACCATTGTCGGTTTATGTGCATATTCCTTTTTGCGAAAAAAGGTGTGGCTATTGTGACTTTGTTTCTTGTACTCAAATCCAAAAACTAGATGAATATTTAACATATTTGTGTGACGAAATTCGTGCTTTCGATTTCAGTGCTTATGAAGTTAAGACGATTTACATTGGTGGTGGTACACCCAGTTTATTAACGCCAAATCAGTTAGAAAAGTTGTTCAAATTATTACCGAAATGTTGTGGCGAAGTTACTCTAGAAGCCAATCCAAATTCGTTAACACGCGCGAAGTGTGAAGCTTATCGACGTTTGGGCGTTAATCGCCTTAGCCTTGGGGTGCAATCCTTTGATTTAGCGACTTTGCGTAATCTAGGGCGTTTACACGACGTCAAACAAGCGATTGATGCTATTGAATTAGCACATCAATACTTTGATAATATTTCAATTGATTTAATTAAGGATATTCCAAATCATAATTTTGTTACACCTCCAGATTCGGTTTTACGAATGATTCAACACATTTCAATTTACTCGTTAACCAAAGATGACCAGTGCGTTTTGGAAACGGACGAACCCGTTAATTTGCCAATTGAATTTGAACGTTATGAAGTTAGTAACTATGCGCGCAAAGGTTATGAATCACAACACAATTTAGTTTATTGGAACGGTGGCGAGTACATTGGCTTTGGGGCAGGGGCACATTCTCTCTTGAACAATCAAAGGTTTTGTAACAGTAATGATATATTACATTATCATCCTGAAACAGGAGAAACACGAACAGCGGACAGTATTCGTGCTGAACAAATTATGTTAGGGTTACGATTACGAACTGGCGTCGCAAAAGATTTATTAAAAGGCAAAGAAAAGGAAATTCAGTTCTTGCTTGAAAATGATTTAATCACAGTTACACCAACTCATATCATAGCAACTGAAAATGGGTTAAGGGTTTTGAACCAACTTTGGTTGAAACTCGTTTAATAAAACATAATTTGACAATTATTAAGATATTAGCTAAAATAAATTATTAACCGTAGGGGGTTAATTTAATGGTAGAATGGCGGTCTCCAAAACCGCTCATAAGGGTTCAATTCCTTTACCCCCTGCCAAATTGAAATTTAATCGAACACCTGGGAAAGTTTCCTGGGTGTTTTTGTTTGAAGTTTATTGTTTTTTTTAGTGGGCAGTATTGACTTTGAATTTAGGGATGTTATAAAATAAATAATCAAACGAAGGGGAACTAT
>JAZSAE010000004.1:0-39668 GCA_045601705.1 Clostridia bacterium
GTCATTGCTTTGGTACTTTTGGCTTTGGTTGGCTTGTCCGTCTTTATTGCAAACTGCCTTTCACGTATTGGCAACAACAAAAAAGGAGGTATTGCCTAAATGGGAATGACACTGATTTTATTTATAATGGCAATTGTTTATTTGCCAATTCTCTTACTTATTTTCTTATCATTCAGCGACGGCCTTGAATTTTACGTTCAGTTATTTACTACCACAGAATATATGACAGCTGTTGGTAACACACTGCTCATTGCTTTTGTTGCGTCTTTAATTGCGACAATTATTGCGTCAATGGCAGCTACCGGAATCTTATACTTGGGAAAACGTACCCGTGCCATTACAATGGCTGTCAACCAATTACCGGTCATTAACGCCGACATCGTTACATCTTTCAGTTTAGTTTTGTTATTTGTTGGTTTAGGTATGGCTAACTTTGGTTTACTTAAATTATTGTTAGCACACATCTTAATTGCTTTACCATTCTGCTTGTTGACTATTTTACCAAAAATGCGTCAGCTTGATGCAAACTTGATTGATGCAGCTTTAGACTTAGGTGCTTCACCTTTCAAGACATTTACCAGCGTGATTATTCCACAATTAGTACCTGCAATGATTCAATCATTCTTACTGGGTTTCACTTTGTCATTAGATGATTTTGTTATTACACAATACAACAACAGTGGCGTTTCGACTATTTCGACCGTAGTTTACGGTGCAATCGCTCGTCGTGATATTCCAGATGCTTTCAAAGCTTTAACCACAATTATCTTTGTTGTAATTCTCTTAGTCTTAGTTGTGATGAACTTGAATGCAGCACGTGTCCGTAAAGGAATTAAACTTAACAAGAAAGTTTTGGCTGGTATTTTAGCAGGTGTTATGTTGCTCACTGGTCTTGGTGTAATCCCAGTTATTATTACAAACCTCACTCCACGTTCATTAGTTTTAAAAGTTTACAACTGGGAAGAATACATTGAAACCGAATTATTGGACGAATTTACCGATTACTACCGTGAAAAATTAGCAGAAGACGGTGTCAAAAACGCAGACAAATTCCATGTCCAATACCATACTTTTACCGACAACGAAGAACTTTACAGTAAAATCAATACTCAACACGCCGATTATGACTTAATTTTTCCATCCGAATATATGGTCGAAAAAATGGCACAAGACGGCTTATTGCAACCAATTAAAGAAAGCCGTATCACCGAACCAATGAATGAAACAATCTTGGCTCGTACCTCAGTTTTTACCACCGTTTACGATGAAAACAACAACCCAATTGACGACCAAGTTTGGGCAATTCCTTATATGATTGGTACGGTCGGAATTATGTACGACACTATGGTCATCGACGCAATGGAAGAAGAAACTGGCTTTAGTTTATCTGACTTTGAAGATATCTTGAAAGAATATGGTTTCGGTATCTTGTTTGGTGAAGGTGGTACTACTGCTTATAAAGGTCGTATTACTATGAAAAAATCAGCACGCGACTCGATCGGTATTGCGATGATTTACAGCGAACAACGTAAAAGTGACGAACACACCGTAGCCCAAGCAAACTACTTGGTTGGTCAAGGTGAGAACGAAAACTACGACAACACGATGTTGGAACAAATCTTAAATATGGACGGCGAATATTTGATTGACGCAGCACGTGAAGTTTTAATGGAACAAATTCACACGATGAACCCATTTTACGAAAACGACAACGGCAAAAAATCTTTTATCAATCCAGAAAATGATGACTTCGCCTACGGCTTATATTGGAGCTGTGACGCTGGTACAGCAATGTGGGAACTTGACGAAGCCGGACACGATAATTATTTACGTTTCTATGCTCCCCAAGGTACTAACTTATGGACAGATAACTTTGCAATTCCAACTTACGCACAAAATACCGACGCAGCTTATGAATTTATCAACTTTATGTTAAACCATGAAAATGCCGCACGTAACATTGATTACGTCGGTAGTGAAATGGTGGCTGTTGGTGACGCTATTGATTTCTTAAAATATGACGAAGAAGAAGGTTACGGTGTACCAGTGCCTGGTGAAGAAGAATATGATATTTTTGACGCCGACACAAACTGGGCTTGCACCATTTTCCCAACTCAAGACAACATCAACTATTCGGCAATTATGCACAACTTCGACAAACAAAAAGAAAAAGCAGTCAACAGCTTAATGGTCGACGTCCAAAACAAAGCTGCCCAACTCACAGAAGATGAAGGTAAGAGCATTAACTGGTTCTTGGTTATCATTCTTATCTTAACGGTAGCAGCGTTTGCTTGGTGGCTTATCTACAAACTCACCCACCGACGCCCACGTTTCAAACCGACGCCACTGCTCCCAACAAAAACCGAATAACAAAAGACGCACCAATCCGGTGCGTTTTTTTAAAGTGAATTTTTAATATCTAAATCCAATAACTGTGAATTATTTTTAAACTTCTTGCATATTTGTTGTGCTTCAACCAATAAGCATTCATATTCAAAACCCAAACATTCCACTTCATTTTGCAAGTTTTTCATTTCCGTTTTGGTTAAATTTTTTTTGTTATCATTATTACCCAAATGATTGATGATATCACGATGTTGATTTTGGTATTCACTGTAATATAAAGTTGACCAACGTGCATATAAGATATTCGCAAGATTTACTAACTTCTTCCATTGTCTCGGCATTTTTTTGGCAAAAACACCGTCAGCACTTAACAATTGATTGACACCAGACAAATGAAAAGTATTCGCAAAAGTTTGTGCCATAACCTTGTCTTGCCATACGCCCTTACACATTTCCACACCAACTTCAGCATGGTAAGAGTCAACGCCCAAATATTTCATCGCCCCAATAATCCGATTACGAAATAACTCACTATATTCTGGGTCACAACACTCAATTGTTTTTTCAATACTTTTCATATAAAAATCATCAACATCGGCATTTAACGTAATGCTTGCATAAGCACTTGCTAGATTATATTCATATTGACAACGTAACGCATCAAACTTTTCCGAACTTTCAATATAACTTTCAAAATAACAAAGTGGCAAACGTTTCACAGCTAATTGATTTTTGATTGGAATCCGTGGATTATTCACATAGTAAGCATCGCAGATTTGTTCAAAATAACGAGCCAGCCAAGCCGTATCACGTGTGCGATATGGTAAAAAAGCTTTATTATAATAACTAACAAGGATTTTATTTTTTGGTGTTAAACCTCTTAAATTATTTAAAATATATTCTTGTTTGGGGAAAACAGCAGGCAAACACGCATCTAAAAGTTCACTTACTTTCAGGTGTCCACTTTGAAAATTTCTCGCCTTAATTTGAGTTAATTTATTCATCATAATGAATACCTTAAATATTTTTCCCTTGTGTGTCGCTAATTTGGCGATGGTTCACTTCACGTGCAACTTCATTAACAATTTTGTTATATTCTGTATGCGCTTGACGCACTTCGGCACTTAATTTGTACGCTTGTGCCGAACTGATTTTCATATTCGCAGTTGCAGTTCCCACACGATCTATCGTATCTTTGTGTTGATCATAATGTTTTTTTTCACGTTCCAACATCCAAAGCTGGAAAAATTTTAATTCTTTACTTGCAAAATTTTCCCATAATACTGGGTTATCAATACTCAAATTTAAACGTTGTTCTCTGTTAATTTTGCCAATATTGTTTTGCTCAATACGATTATAGAATGTTTGATGCATTGTTTTATGATGCCATAAATCCAAGTTACGTTCGATATGCTCTTCAGTTGCACCATAACTTAACCCAAAGACCATCATAACCTTAGCAACCTTTTCCGGGAAAACTTGATCAAGGTTACGATTTTTCATAAAATTTACTTTTTCTTTTTTGCTTAAGAAAAAGTCGTCAGAATTTTCGTCCAATAATTTTTTGATGTATGCTCTTACTAAATTATTTTCATATTCTTTACGCAAAGCATTAAACTTCGTTGAAGTTTTGATATAGTGTTTAACACTATCAAAAGAGATTTTTATATCTTTCAAATCACATTTAAATTTTGTCATCGCCATAACATATTCAGCCAACCAGTCATCGTCATTGATATGAAAAGGCAAAAAGTTAACATTATAGATAAATGTATATTTTTTATCTGCCATATTCAAATTATCTAAAGTTTGCGTAATAAAAGCTTCCGATGGAAATAAACCTTGTAAAGATTTATCCAAAGTCATAAATAATTGTAGTTCGTATATTTTTAAATGTAATTTATCAAAACCGTTTAATATCTTCTGCTTTAATTTCATCCTGCATTATAGCGAAGTTCCCCACTCAATGTCAAGACGACAATACGTGTTTTTCTATAAAAAAAACTTGTTTTCGGAAAATCCTACTCACAAGTCTTTTGCAATTGATTTTGTTATAAATTAATCGTTGGTTCGATTGGCTTTGGTTCTCTAATTTGTTTCAAGATTGGGAATCGATTATCACATTCACGTAAACTTGCCTTGTAAACATCAATCATTTTTACATTATTTTGACGTAAGGTTTCAGCTTTCTTTGGACTCATTTTCATATTTGCATTAACTTTATTTAAACGACGGAAAACTTCGCCATACTCTTGATATTCACTATAATCACGATAAGCATTCCAATCTTCATAAAGTTTAGTTTCCATTTTTTGCATTGCCTTCAATACTTTTGGTTGATTGTCTCTTAACCAAGCGTGGTCGTTTTTGTACAAAACACGATCTGGATTAACATTGTTCATAAAAGCAATTCTTCTTGCTTCTGGTTGCCAAATATCACTGTTTAAAACAATACTATCTTGAATAATCTTATCGTCGATACCCAAAAATTCACCCATCTTGACCGAACGATTACGAATAATCCAATCATAACTAATACTATTTTTTACACTTGCTTTTGCGCTAGCACTGGTGAAAAAGTCACCCACATTATCATCTGCCCCTAATTTGATACAACCTTTCATTAAGTTGTATTGATATGCTTCACGATTTTTATTGAATAAAGTTGAAGTTGCAACATATTTTTCAAAAATCTCAGCTTTAATTTCAGGCAATTCGCTGTCTGCAACATTTTTAGCACGATGCTTTTTGTTTTCTTCAAGAGAATTTTTTGTTTTCAACTGACGACAAACACTATAAACGTTTTCAATAAACTTAGCTAACCATTTGTTATCATTAATATGAAATAACAACAAACCAATTTCATAATCATTCTGTACATTTTTATTTGCACGAGTAATTGATTTTAAATTAACTTCAAGAAATTTTTCGCTAGGAAAAAAATATTTATTGCATTCATCCAAGATTGCAAAAGCTTCTTTCATTTCTTGCTTATCTAATTCTTCCATAGTATTTTGAAAATTTTTTTCCAAAGCTAAATGTTTTAATTTTTCCATACTATATTTTAACTTACTCTACTTTTAACTGTCAATAACTGTACAAAAATATTTAAACTTTTTTACAAAATTTTATCTTGATAGTTGTCGTAGATAATCAATCCTTTTAAAATTGCTTTTTTTGCATTTAATGCTTCAATTTTGTTATCTGCGATTTTCATACTTTCTGGCATTTCGCCAAGTCTCTTAATTGAGTCTTGATGAGTTTGACCATATTCATACATACGCAACGCTTTCCAAATTGTTTTATATTCGTGTTGTCTTTTTGTTGCTTTTTGTGGATGATAAGCATAACCAAAAGTTTGTATGAATTCATTACCAAAAGCAATATTCATCGCACCATCTAACCAGAAATTACGACAACCTTCAATTCCGGCTTCAATACTTTTGTGTGGAATTCCTAACAAACGCATTGCCAAAACAGTGCACTGACGTAACTTATGGTCAAAAGTTGAACTTCTTAATATTTCAATTTTACGTTCTTGCTTGCAAAAGAAATCACTGGCACAGTGGTCCTGTGCCAATTCATTAAATAAGCTTTCACCACATTTTGTTCGTATTCACAACGTTTTTTATCAAACTTTGGTGAAATTTTAATGTACTTTTTAATACTTTCCATTGAAACACCAGCACAAGCATTTTGACCTTTGTATTCAAAGAAACCGTCAAAACAAGAATTATCACGAGTATAAAAATACAAAAAACGAGCCAACCAGTTATTATCACGAGTATGGAAAGGTAAATTAAACAAGTTACAACTGTCGTTTTTACTGAAACGTTGCGACAGAAGATTTTCCAAATCTGCTTCATTAACTTTAGCTAAGCGCTTTGCTATTTTGTCTTGTTTTGGAAAGAACCCCTCAATGTATTCATCCAAAAGTTTAAAGTCATTAATTTCATCTTTGCTTAAATTGATTTTGTAAGCGTTTTGTTTAAATAAATTTTTTAATAAAGTAAATTTTTTCATAACGCTTATTATAATGTAGTTAAATTTACAAAGTCAATACAAGTACATAAATTTATTATTCTTTTACATCGTATGTTCGCGTTCAAGACCTATAATAGAATTAAACATTACCGAACCATAAGCTAAGTCATATTCACGACTTTTCAAACGTAATTCTTCCAATTTATTTTTATCCATTTTCATTGCATTACTAATGATGCCATACTTATTCATTTTGTTTTTATGCTTATCGTAAAATTCTTTTTCTTTAAGGTCAGTCCAGGTTTCCATACTATCGGTTTTAATTACGTTTAACTTATCCCAAGAAACCTTATCGTTTTTCTTTAAAAAATTCATATTCTTAATGCTATACAAATCATATCGATTAATAAAAGTTTTACGTAAAACCGAACGCAACCAAACATTAGTACTTGCATACAAACCAATTTCAGAACTCTTTTTGTCAATACCGATGCTAGTCATTGCTTGTATCATTTCAACTGGGAATTTTTTTGCAAAATTAACATTTTTTTCTAAACCTTCTCTCGTATTTTCGTCAAAAAAAGCATCAGGTTGATTACTAATAATCCATTTTGCAACGTAAGCCTTCACAAAATCTTGTTCGAACTGAGAACGACGTGCATCAAATTTAGGTGAAGTTGTTACGTACTTCAATATTGTTTTTGTACTTACTGGTGAAGATTCATAAACTGGAGAAAAATAGAAAGTATCTCTCTTTAGGTTGCGATAAGGCAACAATTCTTGAGATTTTTTTTCGCCAAAAACTTCTTGATCTTTTTTCATACTTACAATTTGAGATAAAACTCTTTCGATAAACATCGATAACCATATATCATCACGGGTACGAAATGGTAATGTTTTAAAGTGGAAAATAAAATCTGATTTTCCATCATCTTTCGTCAGATTCTTTACAATCTTTTTTGTTGTTTCTTGATTGGGGAAAATATCATCCAAATACTTATCTAATAATTGAAAATCCTCTGCTAATTGAGATTTTTCGACTGATTCTTTCGAAAACTTTGACACTAATTTTTTTAATTTCATAAACTATTATACTCCTTCCGAATCCCAAAAGTCAAGATTGACCAATTTCCGTTATGTCGTTAAAACTAACGTAAAACTAATTCAGATTGTTTACTTTTTTCAGAATTTAAAATATTTAAACAATCAACAACTTGTTTTTTGTACTGATAACTTAATTTTTGCGTATTAACAACTAATTTATATTCACTATCAGCATTGTTTTTCATATTTACTGTTGCTGTCTTTGTTTGCTCAATTACAGATTGATGTCGTTGATTATATTTAATATCACATAAAGCATTCCAAGTTTGGAATAATTTATTTTCAGTATTAATCAAGTTTCTTGCTGCAACTGGAGATTTCTTTAACAACATTGAACGTTCTTTCTGGCTTAAAAGTAATCTTTTTTGATTAAAGACATTAACAAATGTCAATTTTCTCGTTGTGTCATACCACAAATCTTTTTTCAATTCGATTGTGTTTTCAACCACATCTTCATCCAAACCAAGATATTTCATTGCATTTACCACACGTTCACGGAGCAAAACATCATATTCCGGACTTTTAATTTCGCGTTTTTTGGTAGCGATATCGGCATAGAAATCATCGCAACAAGTCTGAGCAACTTGCAAATAAGCAGTAACTAAATTACGTTCAAAGTCACCACATTTCTTTTCAAAAACTGGCGATTCTTCCACATACATCCGAATATAATCAACCGGAATGTATTTTAGTTCTTCCGTTGCAATACCTCTTTTGGTTAAATTGTAAATGCTTTTTAAATCATCATTGTATCTTTTGTTGATGTATTTGACTAACCATTCAATGTCGTGAAGACGAAATGGCAAATAGCGTTGATCATAAATACGCGTAATTTTTTTATCATCAGTTTTAAGCAATTTCACTACTTCCAATGCAAAAGCCTTACCTAAAAACAGGAAATCTAAATGATTATCTAAAATACTAAAATATTCGCCCTTCAATTTTTGCAAATGAGCTTGTTGAAACTTTTCTGGTAATATATTTTTTAATTTCATTATTTACATTATAATTTATGCAAAAATTCAAAGTCAATACACATCCAACAAAAACTTTGTCAATTTTTGACAAATTATCAAAGATGGTGCGGCCGAGAGGGCTTGAACCTCCACATCTTGCGATACAGGATCCTTAGTCCTGAGCGTCTGCCAATTCCGCCACGGCCGCAATCACAAATAGCATACCAAAAAATGAACTACCTGTAAAGCACGGCAACGGAACTTTATTACAAATTAAAGTTGAGTATGTCGTACAACCTTTTGTATAGTTTCCCAATAATTAGCACGTTTGACATCTTTACCAACACGTACTGGAATTTCAGCCACAACTTTTCCATTGTCGGTTACCAACACTTTCCCCAAATCCATTGATGTAGTTAAAGGTGCTGTAACGTCATCTGGTATTTCCAAAGCCAGTGCTAAATTATTTTCTTGATTTTTACTGGTTAAATGATAATAACTATATGCTGGATAAACATCAATTTGTTCTGCCACTGCATTCTTTAACTGAATTGTCTTCAATGGTTGACTAGCGTCGACAACTAATTTATTCTCAAAGTTTTGATATGCATAATCTAGTAAAGCGCTACTTTCGTTAAAACGTGTTTGACTATTTGACGCACCAATAATCACGGCAATTGGTTGTAAATCATCTCGTTGTGCTGCCACTGTAATACAGTGCCCGGCTTCGTTCGTAAAACCAGTCTTACCACCTAAACACCCTTGATATCGACGAATCAATTTATTTGTATTAGTCAAACCAGTAATACGTCCACTCGGGTGCGTTAAATCATACATCCATACGTGATTAAAATCCCCATAGTGTGGTGATTGCATAATTTTTTGATACATTTGCGCCATATCACGTGCACAAGAATATGCACCAGTCGCTGGTAATCCCGTACAATTCACAAAGTTTGTATCTCGACAACCCAAATCTTGCGCAAACTGGTTCATCTGTTGCACAAAGTTTTCCACCGAACCACTAATATGTTCTGCTAAAGCAACACAACTATCATTAGCCGAAGCCACAACTATTGATTGAATCAAATCACGTACACTATATTCACTACCAGCATCCAAGAAAGCTTGACTGCCACCCATTGAAGCTGCACGTTCACTCACCATTACCATTTCATCCATCTTGATTTTTCCTTGCGCCAAAGCATCATAAACTACACCCAATGTTGCAACTTTGGTCATTGATGCAATTGGTAAATGTGCTAACTCGTTATGAGCATATAAAACTTTACCACTATTACGTTCCAATAAAAAACCTGCTTTTGCTGTAATTTTTGGAGCATTTTCTTGCGATACTAGATTTTGTTCTGTTGGCACAGTTTCACTAACCTCTGGGGCTGTTACAGCACAACAATGCGTATCACAACAGTCTTTGTCTTGTACTGCTGGGACACTGCAAAGAGTTGAAATTGTTAAAGCAGTGATTAAAAATTTATTTGTTTTCATAACCATAGTTTGCGAAAACTTATAAAGGTTTATACACTATTTTTCCTAAAACGGTCCAAAATACCAAAAACTCTAAAAATCCAAGCACAACAGCAACAACAATTAAAATTACAACACCATAAACAACTTTTCCCCACGGACGTTTCTTATAACACGTACGACAATAATTTCCCCATTCCAATGCCCAAATCAAGCCAACTAATAAAATTGCTGTAACCAACAGTAACCATACTGTATAAAAGATAATGACAAAAATTGCTGGTAAACTGTAATAAAAAAAGACCCACCAAATTGCCACACTTAACCAATAACCATGCATTACCACTACTGGAAAAATCATTAAAGTCGTGAACCGAGATAACATTGCAAAGATAAAAACGACAAATACCGGAATTGTTAATGATAAAATTCTTTGCCAAATAAAACTACCAATACTTGAACCTATCGCAGTAGCATTTAATATATTACCATCAATTAACTGATAGTTAATTCCTTCGATATCAACATCACCAATCACAATTGTTACAATACCTAAAACAGCACCAACCACACACCAAAAAATCAACCAGAAATAGGTACGTCGGTATTTTTTCCACTGCACGCTTAATCGTTCCAACAAACCGAACCACCACAGCGTTTGCATAAATAATTTATATGTTTTTGTTACAAAATAAATACGCTATGGAATTTAAACAAACTTTTCGTTTTTGGCGTGGTATTTTATTTTCACTTGTTACCTTCAGTGTTTACGCTTTTTTAATTGTTCCTTTTGTAGACGGTATCACAGCACCCAATCGTATTGTTTTAACACCTAGTGAATATGCTAGCCGAGCCGATGTTTCGCCCGATAATCTCACCAGTAGCGACCCCGAAACCGAAAAATACATTACAGTCAAATTACTTGGATTCATTCCAATTAAAAAAGTTTTAGTCGACATACTTCCCTTCGATACCATTATTGTTGGTGGTATGCCAATCGGTATTATGGGACAAATTGACGGAGCACTCGTAACAACCACCACAGATGATAAAATTCTACAAAAAGGCGACGTCATTCATTCGGTCAACGGCATAATGATTCAAAGCGACGAAGATTTTATTAACGCTACGACTGACAAATCTCAAGTTGATATTATTTTAACTCGTAATGGAACAAAATTAAAACGTCGCTTAAAACTTAACCAAAACATTGACCTACGAGACACAACAAACGGTGTCGGCATTCTAACTTTTATTAACCCAGAAAACAACCAATTTTCAGCACTTGGTCACCAAATGACCGACTTTGAAACTGGCGCCAATGTCGATTTATCAGGTGGTGAGATTCGCACAGTCAAAACTTATGGCATTATCAAAACACAAGGGAAACAAACTGGTGTCTTACAAAGTTCAATTCAACAAAATACACCCAAACAAGGAAGCATCACACAAGGCACAAACTTTGGTGTAACCGGTTGCCTTACTCCAGACAGTACGATTTTATCGATGAGCACAACAACAATGCCAGTCGCCACACGCTATTATGTTCACCCAGGTAAAGCTACAATACGTACATCGCTTGACGGAACAACGATTGAAGAATTTGATTGCGAAATTTTAAAAACACGTTACCAAAATCGCCGAGATGATAAATCAATGGTCATTCGCATAACGGACAAACGATTGCTTGACACCACAGGTGGCATTGTCCACGGTATGAGTGGCAGCCCCATTATTCAAAACGGCCATCTTGTCGGCACACTCACCCACGCCATGACCCACGACCCTGCCAAAGGCTACGCCCTCTACATTGATTTTATGACATATTAAAGATTAACGTTTTTTGTTTCTTTTTTCAATTTCGGCATCAAGCGCTTGGCCAATCGCTTCTAATGAAAAATCGTCTTCGGCTGGTTCAGTAATTTCAGTTTGTTCAAGTTCGTTTGTTGTTGGTTCGGGATTGGTTTCAACTTCTTCGGCTGCTTCATTTGCTTCAGTTTCAAATTCAGCATCTGCTAATTTTTCAGCTTCACGTTTTGCATCATCTTGCTCTTTAATCGCACGACGAATATCACCCAAAATCATATCTTCAACTAAATTATTGATTAGTTGTTCCCTTTCTTCGTCCGTCAAAGGTGCTTCTTCAATTTCGGTCTCTGTTTCAACTTCAGTTGATTCAACAACAGGTTCAGCTTCTTCTTGTGTTGGTTCTTCGTTTGTAGATACTTCTGCAACTGGTTCAACGATTTCTGGTTCAAGTTCAACTGGATGATTCATTTGTTCAATTTCAGCATTGTTATTTACCGAACGAAGTTCAACTTTATTTTCTGCTTGTTTTTGAGCGACAATATAATCACGAATTTCAGCAATTTGTTCTTCGGTTAATTCACCTTTGGCATTAAATAAAGGTTTTGTTTTTTTCCCAAATTTATCTGGATAAGCATCGACTAAAATAAATGGTTTTGTAATACTCAAAAAATTGATACTATTCTCCTTTAAAGCAAGGAAAATTGCATCACGATAATTGTTTTTTTCTTTATTAAAACGGTGTAAAAACATTGCTAATAACACTTGAACTACTGGCATAATCAAAGCCAAACCAAGGCCAATCATAAAGGTATGATTAATCACATTTACAATCAAAGCAATAAGTGCAATTAAAATTGTTGCAGATAAAATTAAAACCGAAAAATTACCTTGTGTTTTTACACCGGATACATTGTCATATTCCTTACGAGTCATTGCACGAACACCATTATTTTTTACTGCAATAGGATATTTACATTCGCTTTCGTCGAACTTACGCAAAAAATCACGATACAAATATAATGATTCACGTTCTTTAGCATCTTCAGGAATATAGTTTGCACGACGCCACAACTTAGCAATACTGGTCAAAGCACCAGCACAAAAATTCTTTTCAATTTCGATACGACGTACTGCGTTAAAAGCCCAAAAGATTGATATCACAATCAAAGCAAGAATAAATCCAATGAGAATAAAATTATAAAACATTGTAATCCCCCAAGTTCCTGCAATATTTTAACGGAAAATACGATTTATGGCAAATAAAATTGAGTTTAATTAACATTACCCAAAAAGATAATTTCAGTTTCCAAAAGCACACCTGTTGCTTTTTCTACTATATCCTGAATATGATACAAAACTTGTAAAATGTCGTGACAAGTCGCATTCCCCAGATTCACAATAAAATTACAATGTTGAGTGCTTACCTGCGCCCCACCCACGGTATAACCACCCAAACCCAAATCTTCAATTACTTTACCAACATAGAACCCATCTTTTGGGCGTTTAAACACACTACCTGCACTCGGTTGTCTGGGATGAGCACGTCTTTTTTGCACAATTTCTTGCATACGTGTTTTAATTTTTGACGATTCATCTTTGGTTAAACGGAAATACGCACCCAAAATCACAGCTGGTTTATCCATAAAACGTGAATGACGATAACCAAAATCTAACTGATTACGTGTTAAAGTTTTTACTTCGCCATCTTCCAAAACATCAACCATTACCACAACATCACTGATACTATGCGCAAAAGCACCACAATTCATATAGACACCACCCCCCACCGTTGCCGGAATTCCGGTTGCCCATTCCAAACCACTCAATCCGTGTTCGCACGCATATTTTACCACAGCACCTAGCTTCGCCCCAGCATCAGCGTAAACAAAAACATCATTATGTTCAATGTTGGTAAAATTCAACTTAATTACGACTCCATCAAAACCATCATCACTGGCTAAGATATTTGCCCCTAAACCTAAAATAAAATATGGATATTCTAAAAAGTCTAAAGCACTAATCAATTTACATAATGCTGTTTTTGTTTCGACCACAACAAAATAACGTGCAGGTCCACCCACACGAAAAGTTGTCCAACTTGACAATGGTTCATTTCTTTTAACGTTTTTCTTACCACAAATATGCTGTAAATAGTTATCTAAAATTTTCACTAATCTATAGATATGCCACTACCAGGTCGAAGTATCTTAATTTGTGCCGGTACTTGACTGTGGTCAAATTGAACTAAAGAACTGGCAACTTGTTTTAATTTACGACCACGTACCACTGCCACATCTTGTTCGGCAAACACCATTGCACCTTGTCGCCACGAAGTTATCACCGATTGTCCGTGTAAATTTGCACTTGTTGCCACCAAAGGAACTTTACACGCAGTCAAAAGTCGGTTCAACCAACCACTACGAATCACACGCACAGCTTGTCCATTGATAATCACAGATGTCCGTTTTTTTAATAACATTCTTTTTTCTTCGGGAGTAATTTGTCCACAATGTAGCATCACAGCATTTATTGAAGGCAATAACCAAATTAACTGTGCATCGTTCGGTTTCCCTTTTGCTAATTTTACTTTTTGCACAGCATCTTGATTAAGCGCGTGACAACCAATCCCCCAAACAGTATCGGTTGGATAAATAATAACACCACCCTGTTTAACATAGTCTGCAATTTTTTTAATTTCGTGATGACGGAAAATTTTCATAACTTATTATAAAAAAGAAATTACCAACACGTCAAACGAGCCTTAACCAAATCATTTCCCAAAATACGGCAGATTGCCCACAAATCTGGAGTGTTTGTTTTACCAGTCACAGCCAAACGAATTTGAGCTGTTAAATTACGCAAAGTTGGTTTATCTGGTGCACTTTCTTTAATTTTTTGCCACCAAGTATCTTTATCATCATTCGCATCATAAATTTCGGCGTACTTTTTCAACATTGCACCATCAAGATTTTGTCCATCAACCATAATTTCATCCCAGACATAACTATACAAATCTGGAATATCTTCAAACTTAATCAAGTCTTTACGTGGACGTTCGCCACCACGTTCGACACCAAGCATTGCTTCGATACGAGTTTTGATAGTTGGTGTCAATTTTGGTAATTTTTGCCAATCCCACTCATTAAAAAGTTTTACCATTGTTGCGTGGTCATAACGAGCCCAAACATTTTTGGCGATATCGTTAAATTTTGGCAAATCAAATAAAGGATTATTTGTCCCAATTTTACTAATTTTAAATTCAAAATCCGTCAAAGGTGCTGTTGGATTCGCCATACGCCACAATTCAAAATCACTATTATAAATTGTTAATAAATACTCAAAAATTGCATCACGTGGATAACCAGCATCAACCAAATTCATTACCAAAGCTTGTGGGTCTTTGCGTTTAGAAAGTTTACGTTTTTTCCCATTATCTTCAATGTTGATAGTCGGCATATGTAAATATTGCAAACGTGGAAAACCTAACAAATCACACAATTGCATATGTTCGGCAGTGGAAATTAACCACTCTTCTCCACGTACCACCAAAGCTGTACCCATTAAAGTATCATCAATGACATGAGCCAAATTATAAGGAGGTAAACCATTTGCTTTCAAAATAATTGGGTCATTTTGTTGAGGTTGTAACGCAATTTCCCCACGTGCAGCATCGTGAAACACAGTGCGTTCGCCCCAATCTTGATAACCAAAATTTGCACGAATGACATAAGGTTCACCGGCAGCTAAACGTTTTTGCACTTCATCGGCACTTAAATGACGACACTTTGCATATTTACCATAATAACCCGTTGGCTCATTATTTTTGGTTTGCGTTTCACGCATCTGTGTTAAATCCTCTTCGGTACAAAAACAATAATATGCTTTTCCTTGTTGCACTAAATCGTGAGCATATTTTTGGTAAATGGCAGCACGTTCACTCTGGACGTAAGTTTCAGCAAACTCAAATCCAAAATAACGAAAAGTTTGATTCATCTTTTCCACAGCATCAGCAACATAACGTTTACCATCAGTATCTTCAATACGCAAATAAAAGCGACCACCGTTTTGGCGTGCTAAGTAAGAATTTGCTAATGCCGTTGCCACTGTACCTAAATGGA
The DNA here is from genome assembly GCA_045601705.1 of Clostridia bacterium. GTDB lineage: Bacteria > Bacillota > Clostridia > Christensenellales > UBA1242 > RGIG8050. Next base: position 15,803 of record JAZSAE010000004.1, read on the forward strand.
CATAGCCAGTTGGACTCGGCGCAATACGATAACCGTTAATTTTATCAGAGTGGCAATTTTTCATTACGCAACTCCGTCACTTGACGTAAACATTCATTGATTACAGCAATAACTAAATCTTCTGTCATTTCAACATCATCTGGATCAACAGCTTCTGGCTTAATATGCAAATCTAATAATTCATAAGCACCTGACATTGAAGCTGTTACCATTCCACCACCAACCGTTGCTTCCACAGCAGTTTCAGCTAACTCGGCTTTGGTTTTTTCCATTTGTTTTTGCATAGCTTCAGCTTGTTTCATTAAGCTTGCCATTTGTCCATTGTTACCCATTGAAAAATTTCTCATAAATATAGTTTACACGATTTCTACTTTGTCGCCAAACAAATCCTTTAAGCGTGCAACATATTCAGCATTGTCATCTTGCACAGGAATTGAATTATCTTGCAAAACAAATTCCACATTTTCGCCAGCAATCTTTTTCATTGTAGTTAAATGATTTTTAATCATATTTTTTTCGGCTTCATTATGTAAACGCAAAACAATTTTGCCATCAGCAAAAGAAACATCATCCATATTACTTAATAAACCGAATAAAGCAAAATTCTTTTCAGCACGTAAGGTTTGTAAAATTTTCACCCAGACTGCTTCTAAATTTTCCACAATTATGCACCACAAGCAACTAATGCTGCTGTTTCGAAATAACCGTGAGGGTCATTTGCATATTTTAAAGTTGTTTCCAAATTAGCAAAAATACGTAACGCCGTTGCCAAACGCGGACTGGGTTTTTGAACGTAAGCATCCTTTATTGCATTTAATGTCCCATTTAAAATGCGTGCCGTACCCGTTGAACTATTGAAAATTTGGTTTACCGTATCACGAACTTTTTGAACTTCACCAGCCACAATTTGATTAACCAACTGTTGGAAAATTTGTGCATCAAGACCACCAACCACTTTGTTAATCATTGCCGTCGTAACTGCATCTTTTCCACAATATGCCGCTACCGTATCAGCAAAAGATAAAGCATCACGAACACTACCTTGTCCTTCCTTCGCAATCAAAGTTATTGCTGCATCATCAGCTACAATTTTTTCGGCTTGAAAAACTTTTTTAACTACTTTTTCAATTTCTGCAAGTGCAACATTTTGAAAATTAAAACGCAAACAACGACTTTGGACAGTTGGCAATAACTTATGTGGTTCAGTTGTTGCTAAAATAAAAATCACGTGTGCTGGTGGTTCTTCCAAAGTTTTTAACAAAGCATTAAACGCTGAACCTGAAAACATATGTACTTCGTCAATAATGTAAACTTTGTACTTACCGACAACAGGTGGATATTTTACGCTTTCAATTAAGTCACGTACAGCATCAACACCATTATTACTTGCAGCGTCAATTTCAAAGATATCCATACTTTTATTTGGATTTTGACACCACGCACATTTGCCACAAACTTTTCCATTGTGAAAATTCTCGCAATTGACAGCATCGGCAAAAATTTTCGCAACCGAAGTCTTACCAGTTCCACGAGTTCCACAAAACAAATATGCGTGCCCAATTTTTTGACTGGCAATTTGATTGCTTAAAGTCCTGGTAATAAAATCTTGACCAACAACTTCGGCAAAATTTTTTGGACGATAAACACGATAAAAAGATTTTACATTACTACTCATCAGCTACGTTGCCTCTTCATAAATTCAAATGCTAATTCACGATAAGCTTTTGCGCCAGGACATTTTGCATCATAAAGACAAATTGGTTTTCCATAACTTGGCGCTTCTGCTAAACGTACATTGCGAGGAATTTTTGTATTGAAAACTTTACGACCAAAGAATTTTAATAATTCGGCTTGCACTTGTTTGGTCAATAAATTGTTTGTCAGCATTGTTTCCAAAACACCTTCAATATCAATATTCGGATTCAAACCTTGTTTTTTAATTAAACGAATAACACGCACCAATTGGGTGATACCTTCCAACGCAAGGTACTCACACAAAGTTGGAATAATTACAGTATCAGCAGCCGTCATTGCATTAACAGTTAACAATGATAAAGTTGGTGGACAATCAATAAAAATAAAATCGTAGCTATCACGAATCTTATTCAAGCAATTACGTAAAATTTGTTCACGACCACTCATACGTACTAACTCGATTACTGCACCACCTAAATCTTGAGTGCACGGCAAAATTTCCAACCCCTTAACCGAAGTTAATTGAATCGCATCGGTTGGATCAACTTGGTCACACATTACATTATAAACCGAAACAGTTTCGTCAGTAACTTCGACACCAACAGCACTACTTGCACTATGTTGAGGGTCAAAGTCAACAATCAAAACTTTCTTTCCTAAATCGTGCGCCAAATATGCAGCCAAGTTAACACAGGTTGTTGTCTTACCAACCCCACCTTTCTGCATTGCCACAGCAACAATTTTTCCCATTTTTCTTGAACTCCTTTCGCTTTTTTACCTTACTAGCATAACATATATCGTTAATTTTTACCAGTTTTCTGCCAATTTTATGTTTTTATACTATATATAGTGTTTTAGTGGCTTAATATATACTATATCTTGTGGTTTTTTAGATAATTAACCACTCTTTCCAACTCTTCAGCCGCATAATAAGCAATAACAACCTTACCACGTTCCAAAGTACCATCAATTTTAACTTTTGTACCAATCGCACGTGATAAGATTTTTTCTTGTTCACGGATTTCAGGAGCTTTACTTGGTTTAACTTTACCTGAACCAAAATCAAAAGAAGCTGTCTTACCTTCAATCAAATCACCTAAGGCACGCACTGACAAACCTTCATTTACTGCACGGCGAGCCAACTCGATTTGTTTTTGTTCATCATCAATACTCATTAAACGAATTGCGTGTCCAGCTGTTAATTGTTGATTACTGATGTATTGTTGAATCTCACCTGGCAAACTCAACAAACGTAAAGAGTTTGCAATTGTACTACGTGGCTTTGATAAGCGTTCAGCAACTTTTTCCTGAGTCAGCTTATGTTCATCCATCAATTTTTTAATACCCAAAGCCAACTCAATTTCATTCAAATCGGCACGTTGCAAGTTTTCAATAATTGCAATTTCAGCAACTTGTTTTGGATTAAACTTTTTAATCACAGCTGGAATTTCCACTAACCCAGCCATACGGGCTGCACGCCAACGACGTTCACCAGCAACAATCATAAATCGATTTCCTACTGGTGTTACTAAAATTGGTTGCACAACACCGTAAGTTTTAATACTTTCTGCTAACTCACGCAAACTATCTTGATTAAATACCTTACGTGGTTGATTGATATTGTTATCAATCATTGCTACAGCAATTTGCTGTACGCCATCATCAGTTGATTCTTTTACATTTTCATTATTTGGTGTTTCATTGATTGGTGTTAATTCGTCATCAAAAACGATATTTCCAAACAATGCACCCAAACCTTTACCTAATTTTTTTTCTGCCATATATAAATTGTATATGTGATTACTAAAAAAAGCAAATTGTTTAACGTTAAACATTTCGTTATGTAAAACTATAAAAACTTATCATTAAATAATTTAATTAAAGTTTAAAACAAATTATTAAAACACTAATCAACAACTATTAACAACAAAACAATCATTATCACAGGTAAAAATATATAACATTAGAATAATTAAAACTATAATACAGCCTATACGAAAAGAAAATAATTTTATTATGTAAAAACCAAAACAATAAAATAACCATCTGCGAATTACCATTAGATACAGCAACTTTAAATTATTTAATTTTCATACGACACATTTACAAACATCAATACAGCATTATACTGTATAAGTTTTTATTTAGACTATCAATCATCACAAACACAATGTGTGTAAATTTAATTTTAATCTATTAAAATAGATTGTTGTAAAGTTATTAACAATTTAAATGTAAATAACTAACAACCCATTTTAATAAAATCAATTGTTTAACGTTAAACATTTAATACAAATAGTTGATTTATATAATGCAAAGTTATTTACAATCATAACGTAAATAATTCACAGATAAAAAACAGAAACTATTTAACATTAAAATAACTACCATCAAGCAAATTGTTTAACATTAAACAATCAATATCTATAAACAACAAAACAAACATCAAGCAATTAAACTTTATAAAATGTTTAACGTTAAACAATTAAAAACAAACCTTGATTAAAATACAGTACACTTGACACAACACAACACAAAGGTTATAATAAAAACATGAAAGCAGGATTAGTAGCAGACATCATTGTTGCAGTGATTATTGTAATCAATCTAATTATCTGCACACGTCTTGGTTTTGTTCGCTGTGTTCTTCAATTTTTTTCAACTATCTTAGCGCTATCTGTTGCTTTATTATCAGCAACACCTCTTGCAAATTTCTGTGACAAAAATTGGAACTGGGTTTCAGCAATTGAGAATTGGCACATTCCATTTATTAGTGCAAACACAATTTTAAAACTTCTCATTGGAATTGCTGTTTTTGTTTTAGTACGTCTGGTTTGTATTTTAATTGATAAACTCCTAAGACATTTAAAAGAAAAATTAAAAGCCGTCAATATCATTGACCGTATTCTTGGAACAGTTTTTGGATGTCTAGCAGCTTTATTTGAATTAACCTTAGCCTTTATTATTATCAACCAATTCGGTTGGGCATCAGCATTATCTCTCACAGCAGATGCTGGTGGTTTCTTCGCATACCGACTCTTTGAGTTTTGTCGCAAATATATGTTCAATTTAATTGTACAAATTTTTGCATTAGCTTCATCTTCAACACCAAAAATTTAACTACAATCTGAATCGAACATAAAGTTATTAACATTAAACAAAAAGTTACTTACATTCAAATTGTAAGTAACTTTTTTAATCTAAACAGACGGTGCCATTTTTAATTTGAAAAATTTTTCCAACCGGGGGAGCATCGGTTGCCGTGATAACCACCTGTGTATCGGCAATGATTTTTAGCAGTCTCTCTTGGCGACTGCTATCTAACTCACTAAAAACATCATCCAACAAAAGGATTGGTTTTTCACCAGTCAAATCAGCAAATAAATCCAACTCGGCCAATTTAATCGAAAGAGCCACGGTGCGTTGTTGTCCTTGACTTCCGTACATACGCACGTCTTTGCCATTGATTAAAATTGCCAAATCATCACGATGTGGACCTACCGTTGTGGTACATAATCGCATATCACGTTCTCGCGCATTTTCCAAAGCTTGCGCAAAATCAGTCGCCGTTTCATAAGTCAGACTGATTGTTTCTTGATTACCGGTCAATGCTCGATGCTTTACAATAACGTACGGTGTTAATTTTGCAATAAACGCTTGGCGTTTTTGGATTAAAATTGAACCTTGCTTAATTAACTGCGCATCCCAAATACTTAATTCACGTAAATCGCATTTATTTTTCAGACTGGCATTACGTTGTTGCAAAATCTTATTATAACGGGAGAGTGCATGAAAATATGTCTTATCAATCTGTGATAAATCAATATTCATAAACCGACGACGATCGGCCGGAGTTTCTTTCACCAATTTTAATTCGTCTGGCGAAAAGAAAATACAGTTAATTTGCCCCATCAATTCAGCAACCTTCATAATTGGCACTCGGTTAATAGAAATTGATTTTTTCAAACCCATTCCAAGTTGAATAGCAATTTCCACATTGCCAAATTTTTTTTGCGCATTGACTTGCACTAAAGCACTTTCTTGACCAAATTGAACCATTTCGTTATCACGTACCGTACGCCAACCACGACCAACGCAAGATAAATAAATTGCTTCTAATAAATTAGTCTTTCCTTGCGCATTCGGACCAACTAAAACATTAATGCCTGCATCTAAATTCAGCGTAGAGCATTGATGATTCCGAAAATTATGGACAGATAAACTAGTAATGCGCATTACATATAGTATACAAAAAAACCGTAGCAAAGCCACGGTTTTTTTATAAGTTTCTTTAATTAAACTTATTTAGCTGCTTTTGTTGATTTTCTAGCAGTTGCTTTTTTTGGAGCTTCAGCAACAGGAGTTTCAACAGCTGGTTGTTCAGCAGCAACTACTGGAGTAGCAGCAGCTTTTGCTGGAACTGCGCTTGCTTCGATGAAACGAGTAATACCTTTGATTAATGGATGTAAACCAAAAACAAAGAATGGAACCCATAATACATAGAAACGATCTAACGCACTTGCACCAGTGAATACAACTAAATCTGCATCTTGGCATGTAGCAACAATGATGTAAACCAACAACGCAAGTGTTGCGATGCCGCCCACTACCATATAAATCGCACTAACAGCTTTTTTGCTGTTTTGTAAAGATTTAACTACAGTAATTGCAACCATACCGAAGAAGAATGCAATGGTCGAAACTAATAATGCAATATTTTGGAAGTGGGTCAACCAATCCAAGTTACTTAAAACACTTGAATAAGTATTTGCATAATTTACCCATGCAATAACTGCAATCACACCGCCAATTAAATAAAGGAATGCTAGTGAAAGTCGCGACCAGTTCTTACGAATAAAATCCATGACATTTCTCCTTTTAATTTGGGCGCATCCCAAAAAATTTTTACTTTACGTAAATCTATTATTAGTATAACTAATTTTTTCAGTTTCCACAAATCATTTTTACCTTTATTGAAATTTATGCTAGAATTTAACGAATAATGGAACAAGAAAAAAATGTCATTTTTCCAGATTTTAACAACAGCATCGTCAATCTAGCGTGCACTTTTGTGCAGTTTTTAGGTCAAAAACCACAACACGCCATTTTACCAAAACTTGCTGAAAAACTAGATTCCAGTTATCAAAATATTGTTTACCTCGTTATTGACGGAATGGGGGCACGCATTTTGGAAAAGAATTTACCAGTTAAAAGTTTCCTACGTCAAAATCAAATTCAAACTGTAACTTCGGTTTTTCCATCAACCACAACATCGGCAACAACATCATTAATCACTGGGTTAGTTCCTGCCGAACACGGTTGGTTTAGTTGGGCACTTAATTTTAATGGGGAAGTAGTCGAACTTTTCCGTAACCGTAATTTTTACACCAAAGCAATCTTAGATAATCCACATTTTGTGATAGAAAAATTACCTTACCACAATTTATGGGACAAGCATAATACATCACGAGAAATTCATACACTTTTACCAAAAGTTTCTTATAAATATTCTGCACCGTACCAGTCGGAATATGACTCACTGCGACAAATGTTCAGCAAACTACATAAAATATGTAGTCAACCTGCCGATAAATTTATTTATGCTTACTATCCGGATTTTGATTCAACTATGCATCACTACGGTACAACAGCACGCCCTGCCAAAAAATTATTGCGCAAATTAGAACATAAAATTGAAAAATTAGCCAAACGTCATCCCAAAACATTATTTGTTATTACGGCCGACCACGGTCAAACCGATATTCACGGTTATACCTATATCTATCAGGACACCGAAATTCAAGAATGTTTGGAACATCCGATTGCGTGGGATTCACGTGCGACTTCTTTTAAGGTCAAACCTGATTGCCACGAAAGATTCCAAAAAGCTTTCCAGAAATATACCCAAGATTATACTTTATTGACAGCCGAAGAAGCAATTCAAAAAGGTATGTTTGGCAAATTTCAATTACGTCCTGATTTACGCCAATATTTAGGTGATTATATAGCCGTCGGCAAAAATACTGGCAATTTAATGGTACTCAAAGACCCAGTCAAAAAACACTTGAATCGTGGTTCACATTCTGGAATGACAGCCGACGAAATGTATATTCCTGTTATTGTCATTCAAGGTGGTAAACGCCAAAAAAGGAATAACAATGCCTGAATTACCCGAAGTCGAAACCGTTCGAACTGTTTTAATATCATATCTTGTGGAGCAAAAAATTTCCGACACAATTGTTAACTTACCCAAAATCTTAAAAAACATTACCCCACAGGATTTTCAAACTAAAATAACAGGGCAGACCATCACAAATTTCACACGGCGTGGTAAGTTTTTAACTTTGCATTTACAAAACCAAGATTGCATTGTAATTCATTTTCGAATGACCGGAACATTAACTATTGAAAATGCTGATATTCCACCCGAAAAACATACACACATAATTTTAAATTTTACCAACGGCAAATCATTACGCTATATCGATTCACGAGGCTTTGGTCATTGGTGGTATTTTAATAAAAACCAAGAAGATACTAGTGGTCAATTATTGCTTGGTCCTGAACCACAAAATGTAACATTAAAATATTTACAACAAAAATTCAAGAACAGACAATATCCACTGAAAAGTGCTTTACTCGACCAACACATTATCGCTGGTATTGGTAACATTTATGCCGATGAAATTTGCTTTCGTGCTCAAATTTTACCGACAAAATCCGTTGCCAAATTGTCTGAGCCAGAATTACAACGTCTAGTGGCACAAATTCCCACCGTAATTAACGAATTTATTCAAATCCACCGTGTCCCATTTGAAGTCTTTGCAATTTCCAAAGGTAAAAGTTATCAAAAATCAACCAACCGAGCTGTTTACGGACGCAAAGGTTTACCGTGTCAAAAATGCGGACACCCACTCACAGGCATCCGCATCGGACAACGCAGTTCGGTCTTTTGCAAACATTGTCAAAAATAAAACAATTTATTTAGTTTCTTCTTTTTCAAAGAAAGCTAAACCGACACAATTTGGTCCACCGTGCGCACCAACAATCGGGCCAATTTCACGTTTTTCAGTAAATTCAAAATTGAAAATTTTTTTAAAATCTTCGGCTTTTTCGCTATTGTGAATGTGTCCATAATAAATTGGCATTGTTTCATCCACATTTTTTGTAAAACGTAGCATACTACGTTTCGCTAAGTTATAACCAATACCTTTGCCCACCATTTGTAATTTTTTATTTACCACACTAATAATTGGTTTCAAATGTAAAGTATCAGCTAACAAGCCTTTCACAAAACTAATGCGTCCACCTTTGACTAAATACTTGGTAGTATCAGCAATAAAATAGATACGCACACGTTCACGTAATTTTTCCAGAGTAGTGGTTAATTCTGCCAAAGTCGCACCATTTTGAATTAACTTACGTGCTTCCATAACTAACGCATAATAAGCCAACGTAAAAGTTTGCGAATCAAAAATTACCAACTTGTCCGAATTTAATTCAGTCGCAGCTTGTGTCAAACTGTTAAAAGTACCGGACAAGCCACTGGAAACTGACATTACAAAAACTTCATCACCAGCATCTAACAAAGGTTTAATTACTTGAACGTAATCATTCGCATTGATTTGCATTGTTTTTGGTGCTGTCTTTGTTTTTGGTAACAAATCATAAAAAGTATCATTGTCTAAATTTTCGCCAGCTAAATACTCTTGTTCATCAATCATCATTCGCATCGGCATTGAAATGAAACCCAATTCCTTTGCTTCTACTGAGCCGACTTCACAAGTGCAGTCTACAATCAATCTAATCATAACTAATCATATCACGATTAGAAACAAATATGCTAACAAAAATTACAAAAACCTTGTTAATTTACTCGAATTGCGCCGTTATCGCACTTATTTCCCCAAGAATCAATCAATTTATTATCACGATACACGCACATAATCTCGCAGTGGTTCGCACATTTTGGACATTCAAAGCCTTTGGTCTTGAAATCCAAACCAGTAATATTGAAATCAAAATCACGTTCAATGCCTGATTTTTGCGCCAAAATTGCAACACCAAATGCACCCATCAAATGTCCGTTTGAATCCACAGTAACTTCACAACCAACAGCATCTTCAAACGCTTTTTTGACACCGATATTCTTACTTACACCACCTTGAAAGACGATTGGCGCTTTTACACGTTTACCTTTTCCAACGTTATTTAAGTAGTTCGTTACCACAGCTTTACATAAACCAGCAATAATATCTTCTTTTTTGTGTCCCATTTGTGCTTTGTGAACCAAGTCACTTTCGGCAAAAACAGTACAACGTGCTGCAATATTTGTTGGTTGCTTACTGGTTAAAGCAATTGAACCAAATTCTTCGACCGAAACCCCCAAACGATGCGCTTGACTGCTCAAAAAAGAACCTGTTCCAGCAGCACAAAGTGTGTTCATCGCATAATCGACAACATAACCATTTTCGATAATGATAATTTTACTATCTTGACCACCAATTTCAAAAATTGTATTAACATCAGGGTATAGAGTAGTTGTGCCAATTGCGTGTGCTGTAATTTCATTTTTAACTACGCTCGCATTAGTTACAGCACCAATCAATTTACGTGCACTTCCCGTTGTTCCGACCGAAACGACCTTAATGTCTTTGCCTTTGATTTGTTTTTCCAAAGATTTCAACAAACGTTTAACAGCGTTCATCGGATCACCTTCCGTCCATAAGTAATCACTAGCCACAATTTTTTTGTCGCTATCAACCACCACACCTTTTGTCGAAATCGAACCAATATCAATTCCAATATAACCCTTTTTCATTATTATTTATCTCCTTTTGTTGTATTTTTACGAGCAATAACCATATCATAAAATGCTTCTAGCCGAGTTTTGATACCTGTTTCGCTGGTTTGCGAGTCAAAACTAAAATTCAAAATCGGAATGCGATAGTCATTACTGATATTTTGTAAAATTGGCATCGCATCAATTTCCGGAGTACAACCAAAAGCTTTGACTTGAATTACACCGTCCATACCTTGATGCACATAAGATAACGCTTCGGCAATTGTAAAAGTTGCCGTTGCACCAGGGTTAAACTTCGCATATTTTTTCGCAAAGCGATGACGTTTTTTCCATTGATTGTTTATCAACGTATTCGTTAAATTCATATCACGGAAAACTTCCATTCCCATTGCTGCCAACTCTTTTTCCATATAATAATTACTAAACGGTTCTTGCACTGTATAATAATCACCAACCATACCAACTTTCAAAGTTTTTGCTGGCTTATTGACGGGAATTTTTTTCATACGACGCAAAAAGTCTTTTTTGACACGTTTTAACTGTTTACCATTCTCAATGGTAGCCAATGCTGCCAAAAATTCCTTTTGCAAAGCTTCAAAATCGCCATCATTAACTTCAAAACCAATATTATGACGTAAGTAATCATCAAATTGGTCAATCAACTTAATCATATTGATCATCGTTGGTAAAGCTGCGACCACTTTCGTAATAGAAACATTCGGGTTAATCATTTTCATATGTTCCATAATGGAACGTGGGGAAGTCCATTTAATTTCGGCCATATTCATAAATTGGAACTTGTAACCCATATCACTAAGAATTTGTGCGGCTAATTCACCATAATAATTCAAACGACAAGCACCAAAAATCTGCATCAAACAATTTGCCCCTTGTTCCAAAGCTTCAATGTAACAACCCAAGCAGTATTTGAAAGGTACACAGACATAATCTGGACTATGACGACTGCCTAATTCTAAGGTTCGACGAGTAATTGGTGGTGGAGTTTGGTACTTCACACCAAACCCACGTTCAATCAAAAACTTAAAAGCGTAAGAATAATTACCAAATTGTGGAAAACAAGCAATAATTTCTTGATTTACTTCAGCCATTTGCGTGCTCCTTTTTGAAATTTAAAATATCAACATAACTTTCCAAACGAGTTTCCAAACCAGCCGTTCCGTCTTGTGTGTCCATTGTTAAGACCAAAATCGGCTTATCTTTCACTTTACGGGTAATCATTTCGTTCACCATACTGTCCGGTCCACACGGGAAAGTCGTTAAAATAACAATTCCGTCAACTTCATCACGGTATTTAGCAATTGCACCCACCAAATGTTGGTTGTAACCCCACGGTAAAGTTGAACTTAACTCTTTAAAAGAATGAATACATTCATAAGCATCAAAATATTCAGCAATAATTGGTTCACAATTTAATTGACGCAAAGTCCTTAAAATCGGCTCACCGACAAACTTATCACCAATATTGTAAGCATGTGCGACTACCAAAACTTTATTTTTATTGGTTTCACGTAAAGTTTGGATTTGCGCTTGGCTACGGAACATCTCAAAATACTGTTGCGCTTGACGAGCTTTGGTATACGCATCTTTGATTACAGCCGTTTTCAAACCTAAAAACTTACCCATTTTTTTGAAAGCTTTGTATTCAGCACGTGGTCCTTTTTTATAACAGTTATAAAACAATAATTGAATATTTTTATCACGGAAAGTATTTCTTACTAAATCAATTTGCGCTAAAAATTTAGTACACATCTGCGCACGATAACCAAATTCCACACGTGGCACAAAAACATAATCGCATTTATCAAGCAACCAATCAATATGTCCCAATAAAATTTTGGTCGGTAAACAGGCTTCATCAATGGCTAAATTTTCACCACGAGTTACAATATCTTTGGTTGTTACCGGACTTAACACATATTCTATCCCTGCTTGGTCAAAAAAAGTTGTCCAAAACTTTTCATACTTATAATAGAGCAGTGCTCTTGGAATCCCAATTTTCATAATTACTCCTTTGTTTGATTTACTTATTTTGCAAAGAACGCTACACCTAAAGCATTTGGTCCAACGTGAGTTCCAATTGTACTTCCGTAAGGATAAACTGGAATGTCTTTCATATCTTGTACGTGTTCTTGCCATAAAGATGCGCTATCTTCTAAATATTTACGCAAATACTCATCACGATAACCCGAGAAAACCAAACCATAAGGCATTTCAAAATCAATACCACCACATTTTTGCACAAGTTGCATCAAAAGATTGTTACTTTTTTTGCTTCCCATTGCTTTGCCAGCCATTTTTACTTCGCCCCCAATAACCGAAATTACTGGCTTAATTGACAACAATTCACCAGCAAAAGCTGTCAAAGTCGAAATACGACCACCTTTACGTAAATATTTCAAGGTATCAACAATCGCAATTACTTGTACTTTATGTTTAATTCTCTCTAATTCGGTTGCCACTTGTTCGGCTGTCTTACCTTCGCCAATCAAACGCAAAGCATAATCGCATAAAATGCGTTCGCCAGTTGCCGCTGTTAAACTATCAACCACAAAGACTTGACCAGGAAACTTTTTTGCTGCTGCTTTCGCACTATTAAAAGTTCCCGATAATTTGGAAGAAATCGTAATTGCTACAACTTGGTCACCATTTGCAGTTAATTTTTCGAATTGTTCCGTCCAACGATATTCGTTAATTTGACTGGTTTTTGGTAATTCCGTACTTTCGGTCAATTTGTCTAAAAATTCTTGTGGCAGCAAATTAACACCATCTAAATAAACATCTTCGCCAAAACGAACTTCTAATGGAATCATAGTTATTCCTTTGTTTTTTGCTTCTTCTTCACAAATGTCCGAAGCACTATCAATTAAAATTTTAATCATTTTTACCTCCATAATTTTCACAAATTGCTGTTAAATTGTTCGAAACTGTAGTTAATGACTTATAAAAAATCTCACGTTCAGCATCATTGATGCCATCGCCACCCATCGCTAACATATGATTGATTTTTTCCGTCACAATCCCAGCATTGTCTTTACCGTTTTTTGTTAATTTAATCGGGTTACGATATTTTTGTGTACTTTTTTCATCAACATAAACTAAGTTTTTTTCCATCAATTCCTTAATGGTACGCGACATCGCACCTTTATCTTCATCACATAAGTCACAAAGTTGCGTTAAACTTGCACCTTCTGGCAATTTATGCAAAAAAAATAAGCATTGTACTTGTTTACCTTTCAAACCTAATTCAGCCACCTCGCTGTTTTTAATTTTTTGAATACAACGCGAAATGTTCAAAATTAAACCTGTAAAAAGTTGATACCTTTCTTCCATCATATCACCCTAAATAATGATATGCATAATTTGTTGTCGTGTCAACGATTATTCTATAATTTTACAAAATACATAAAAAAAATCCCTATCAAGAATGATAAGGATTCTTTTTGAACAATGGTGGAGGTGAGCGGATTCGAACCGCTGACCCCCTGCTTGCAGGGCAGGTGCTCCGACCAGCTGAGCTACACCCCCAAGTTCTAAAAAATATTTTAAAAAACTTCTAGCCTTTTGTCAAGTACTATGTTATAATTATTTTTGTAACCAATAAACGCACCGCTAGCTCAGCTGGATAGAGCGTCTGTCTACGGAACAGAAGGTCGAGCGTTCGAATCGCCCGCGGTGCACCAAACTTTCACATAGACGAAAACAAATAAATTTAATTTACGCTTTTTTACGCGTTTTTAGTTGTTTTATTTATATAATTCGTATATTCTTCATAGAATCTTAAAAATCTATAGTTTCTGCTAGAACCCGGATAGAAAAAGTTATAAACACAAAACATTGCAAATTTATATAAATTTGGTATTTTATCTTTTTGAGAAGTTTTTTTATACAAAACAGCTAATCTAGCATAAGGGTGATTATTAGTATAAGTATAATACAATGATTTTTCATATAATTCTATTGCTTTACCAATGTTTTCTTTTTCTAGTTTTCTTGCCATTGCATCATATTCTTGAGCAAGTTTTTCATTATGTTCATAATCTTTGTTTTCCAAAAAATTAATGTTCAATGTCGACATAATTTCATCTAACAATTTATCATCGCAATCATCTATGTATTTTAATCGACTAATTTTGTCATCAATGGAGTTTTCACCGATAATATCAAAAAAAACATTTTCTGATATGATTTGAATATCTTGCCCTGCTAGGATGTATTCTTCAGCTTTCCGATACTTACTACTTTTTTCACCCTTGCATCTTTCATAATCAAGGTTTCCTAAAATTAAGTAATTAGTTTTTTTTGTTACTTGGTCTTCACATTTCCCGCCCAAATCCACAACTTTTTGCATTGCTTCTCTTCGTGTAATACTTAATGCACCAGTAAAAACACAATATTTATTGTAGAATAAATTTGTTTCGTCAAAATCGTTTGTAACAGCAATTATGTCACCTGCTTTTAAATAATTTCGTTTTTGTTTAGGTTTGGGTTTGAATAAAACTTCTAAATCAATATTTTGTGTACTAACATAATTTTTAATTTTTTCATAAACCTCAAATGTTAATTGACAATCACTTAAAGCACGGTGATGAATATTATCACTTACTTTCAAATAATCACAGACTGTTGTTAATTTGTGATTATCTAAATCGGGATATAATCTGCGTGATAATCGTAAAGTATCAATATAATCATTTTGAAATGGTGTATTTAATATTTCTATTGAGTTATCATAGATAAAGTTGATATCAAAATTAACATTATGACCGACAATATTTTGTTCGTTTATGAATTTTAAATAGTTTGGTAATTCTTCTTCAATACTTGGGGCATTTTCCACCATTGTGTTTGATATACCAGTTAATTGTGTAATAAAATCACTAATTGGATGCTTAGGTTTAATTAATTTTGAAAAGGAACTAGCAACAATTCCATTTTCAACTTTTAATGCACCTAGTTCAATTATTTCATCATACTGTGGATCTAATCCTGTTGTTTCAATATCAATGACTACATAATTGTTCAATAAATCAATTTTAGAATTTCCTTTGTTTTCTCGAGTCATAAAAAACTATAACATAATACTTAAATTTTAATAACTCAAATAAATTTAGTATTTGCTGAACAAAAAGCAGAATGGTATAATCAAAGTATGAACAATCATATTTATGAAGTTTGTTGTGCTGGAAATACATTAAGGGTATATGAAGATTGTGTTTCATTTACACCAAAAGGAATGTTGGGCTTTTTTTCTAAAGGTGTAGCTGGAGAACGAAAGATTTTTTATAAAGATATTGCATCTATTCAGTTTAAAGATTCAAGTCAATTACTATCAGGTTTTATTGAATTTTATGTTATTGGACATTTAACAAAACAAGGCGGTGGATTGTTTGCTGGTACTTCCAATGAAAATCGTTTTACATTTTATCATAAATTTTTGCCGTTAATGTACGAAATTAAGGATTATGTACAAAAGAAAATAAATTCCATAAACAATCAACAAACAACAGTAATAAATCCAACTTCGGGTGCTGATGAACTTCGTAAGTTTAAGCAACTTTTGGATGAAGGTATTATTTCGCAAGAAGAATTTGATAC
Organism: Clostridia bacterium; assembly: GCA_045601705.1. Classification (GTDB taxonomy): domain Bacteria; phylum Bacillota; class Clostridia; order Christensenellales; family UBA1242; genus RGIG8050. The sequence continues at coordinate 31,917 of JAZSAE010000004.1, forward strand.
AAAGAAAAAACAAATATTAGGTTTATAATTTCTAACTAAAAAATAGTAAATTATTACATTTGAGATCCTTGCAAGTTTTTTTTTGCGTTCAAAATAGTTTATAGTTTTAATCTACTTAAAATAAATTTTTTAAAAATTGTGCCAATCGTGTGGTTCAAAGTTTTTATCGAAACGCTCGCAGGCACTGCAGAAGACAGATGTTTGCTTGTCGCTAAGTTCGATAGTAAAATCACTGGCACTGAAACCAAGGTAGCGTAAGCGAATGCTTGCGATAAATTCGTCGTAAGCAAAGAAAGGGAAGTGCTTTATAAAAAGGGTTTTAATATCTTTAGTTGTATCTTTGGCTAAATAGGCGCTTAATTCATTTTTGACAATTGCGTCATATTTTTCAGTAAATATTGCTAAGCATTTTTCAGTTGAATATTTTTGTTCGTCGATGTTGTAGTCTTCCCAAAAATAACTGCTGGTTTCATTACTATGTTGCATTGCCTTTGCCATAAAATAATTAATAATGTATTGGTTATGTTGTTCAAAAATTGTTTGCCATACCTCCATTTTTTTTAACACAAAATTAAGTTGCTCTTCGGTTGTTTTATATCTACGGATTGCTTCATCTATAAGTGAAGACAAATCAATCTTTTCTTTCGCAAAAGTTCCAAAGTAACCCATTTTAATTTCCGGCAAATGAGGTTGTACCAAATTTTCTAAAACACTAATTTTTTCTTGTATACTCATTACTTCAATTATATAGAACAAACTACTATTTACAAAATAAAAAGACACCAGTACAGTGTCTTGATTCCTTTATTTTTTTATAAAGTGCGATTTTCTTCGGCGTTGATAAATTCTTTCATTAACGGGATTAGTTCACGTAATACTTCGGGGTTGTTTTGCATTGCTTGCATAAAGTCTTTTTTTAAAGCGCTGGCTTTGGTTTCTATCACAGTCTTTTTCTTACTTTTTTGACCTCTTAATAAAGCAGATTCGATTAAAAAAGCATTTTCTGTGTAACTATATTTTTTTTCACCTTGATTATTTAAATCGCGAAAGATTGGATTTTCTTGTTCAGACTTAAAGTATTGCATATCTTCGCAACGGAAAGTAAAATTTGACATTGCAGAATTTCCTAAATCGCAAATCAAAATTTTTTCGTCAGTTACTGTTTTTTTAGTACCTTGTTCTTTGATTGCTTTGTTTAAAACTTTTGGATTGAGAACACACCACGCAATTTTTTGATTACCTTTGATTCCTTTGATAACATTAAATTGTTCACCGAAATTGATAAAATAATATTCTTGTTTTTGATTTTCTTTTTTATAAGGTAAATAACTTTTGTCAACTTTCACCAATTGTAAGTAAGCATCAACGCTGATTTCCATACATAAACATACATTAAAATTTAATTTTGATGGTTCGTAATTATTACGAGTTTTCAGACTTAAATTATACATATAACGATACATATCTTCATTCCAAGGTTCGCCAATGCGTCGTTCTACAGGGTAGCGCTTACCATCTTTTAAACTGTAACAACCATCACTGTAATGCTTAAATGAATTTTCATTTTCTTTATAGATATCATCATTTGCTAACCAGCAAAAATCTACATCATTACGTGCTTCAAACATTAAGTCTTTTATCAACGGATATTTTTCGATATCATAACGTCCTAATAAACGTACGTAAGCTGGCATTTGTCCGTCTCCACGACCAACTTGAGTAGGGGTAATCAATTTATCTAATAATTGCATAATAATACTCCTTTCTTTCGTTTACATTGTAACATTCTTAAATAACGCATTTCAAGATATTGAAGCAAAAAACAAAATTTTTTTTATTTTACCTGTTCCTGTTGATTGAGTTGTGATTTCTTTGTTTGAAGAGTGCAGGTACTTAATTTTTTGGTTTGATAATCAATCGCATATCGGTCAACAAAAATAACTCGACCACAGCAAGGTTTAAATAAATCATTTGCCCAAACTAACCAATATAAATTTTTGATTTTTTTATTCTCATTTGTTTCAGTAACTTTATCAAAACCATCGGTAAAAATAATTTTATTGACAGAACGATTTTTTGAAAAACTGGCTAACGCTAAATCAAAATCAGTACCACCACGACCAACTACTGGGAAATTATCAATATCTTTTACTCTTTTTACTTCGTGGAAACCATAGAAATTAGTATCAAAACAACCGACTTTTAATTTAGCATCTTTGACGATGTGTTTAATTTGGCGTAAGAAACTTTTTAATAATTTATCATCAACCGAACCACTGGTATCCAATAAAACTTCTACTTCGGCAAGGTCACAGATTTCTAAATCTTCTAAACGCGGTTGAAAATCATTTTCTTCCTTTGCACGACGATATGACCAGCGTTCTTCTTCAAGATCAAGTTCACGACGTAAAATGCTTTGCCAAGAAATAACTGGCTTAGTAACGTTGCCAACATCACCTAAATATCTTTTTTCACCACCTTCACCTTGACCAGCTTCTTTCGCTTGACTGCTTTCTTGTTCTAATTGCTCACGAATTTTTTTCCCAATTTCACTTTTAACTTTTTCGTTAGCTTCGGTAAAATTTTTTTCATTGTAAGGTATTTTTTTACCATCATTATTTGCTTGTATTTGTTTGGCAGCTTCTTCCCATAAATTATGGTTAGTTGGTTGTTGTCCTGATTGACCTTCACCTTGTCCATTTTGATTTACTGCATTGTCTTGTTGGTCAGTTTTTTCCCCACCCCAGATTGCGTCATAAATTTCGTTTGCTGATTTATCGATCGCATTTGGAATATCAATTGCATCTTTAGGAAGTGGTAAATTTGCCTGCTTTAACATTTGATTAATGACAGCATCTGTCGCTTCATTCCACGTTTCGGGATCCTTATCTTGCCCACGTAGAATATGGTCAAAAGCCACGTGCATAATTTCGTGAGCTAAAACAAAAACTCTTTCTTCGTGTGTTAATTTTTGCAAATAATCCGGCGAATAAAAAATATCGATGCCATCAGTAGCCGCCGTTTGAATTTGACTATCAGCTTTAATGGACAAACTTGCCATTACTGAACCCAACAAAGGAAACTTACTTAAAACGCCATTCTTTGTCGCTTCAATCATTCGTTGATTAGCATCCATCATTATCATCTTACTTCACCAACAAACAAAGATTTTTAATCTTTGGTGCTACCTTTTCTAATTGTTTTGCTGTCACGACAATTTGCATTTGTTCCGGTAAAGCAAAAGCATTTAATCCTTTGTTTTTCAACAAACCATAAAACTTTAATTGCTCATCGAAGGGGAGTGCATCAATACCATCAAGACACAAGATAATTTCTTTTTTGTCACGTGCCTTAATCAGAATTGTCATAATCCATTTTGGATACTTAAAACCATTCACATCGGGCAAGATACCCATTTCTGTTTCTTTAATCGTTGCTGGCAAAATCACAGCTGTTGGTAAATCATTTGCTGTTAAACCTTCCACTAATAATGGCCAGTGTTGTCGATTGCGTAACAATGTGATGACTTTATTTCTAACTTCAACACTCATTATTTTCCCCAACCTTGATTTTGTTGATTTGTCGTTCCTTTCATTAAACCAGATAAGAAAAGTGCTTTTTCATTATCATTACCAACCCAAACAGAATCATACATCTTTAAAATTTCTGTACCTAATCTTTGTTGAATAAAATCACGAACTATCGCAACTTCATCATTTTTGGCATAACGTAAACTCAAAGCTAAAGCATATTTCGCATCAAACTTAGTTGGAATTTCACTGTAAGTATAATTTCCGGCAATCACATCTTGCACAGTAATTGGTGCTTTTTGTGCAAACTCAAGCAAAGAAGCCGTGATTTCATTGCCGACTTTATTTTGAATTAACTCTCTTGCCAAAACCCCTTTGTTATCGTAAATGATATCACTCACTTGTTCCCAACCACGTGGGTCAATCGCTGTTTTGGGTGGATTTTCGGGGTCGTATTGCGTATAAAAGACTTTTTCGCCATAAGTACCCACAAAGTTTGCAATCAATGGATGCACGTTTAAATGCTGTTTCTTAGCATCAAATTTGCTTCCCCATTCCAACCAATTAGGAATATCTAACGGAATTTCCACGTGTCCCACAAAACGACGGAAAAGTGGTTCTGCCATATCAAAAGCTGCAGCACTTTCGGTAATACTGTTACCAGCAGCAACAACCACAGCATTTTCCGGCAACTTACCTAATTCTAAATCTAAGGTATGTTCCAAAACAATATGGTAAACCAAACTTTGTACAGATGGCTTTACATTTGTAATTTCATCAATAAAGACAATGTGTTTTTTCTCTGGTTCTTTCGCACATTTTTCACATAATAAATGAAACCAATATGGTGGACACCATTCACCCGATTGCGTCTTATCATTATTGCGATAAATTGTTTTACCTTTAATTTCCTCAGGCTCCATTCCGTTACGTAACTCAATTCTAATTAAATCAGGATCTAATTCTTGAACACGACGACTTTTGCCAACACCACTCAAACCGTGGAGCATAAATGATTTTCCATTTTCAACATAGAACTTAATTTGTTCATCAATCGTCATTGGTTTTTCACGAATCTCAACACCCCAAACTTGTCGTTGTTTGAATTGTTTGTTTTCTGGTTTTTGTAAATCAATAAATTTTAATTTTTCAATAATTTCGGCAAAAGCTTCATTTAAAAAATTATTCTTACTATAATCACCACCATTTGGGGCTGAGAATTCTGGATTGCCATTCGATTTAAGATTATTAACATTTAATCCATTCAACCAAGCACGTGGTGATGAATTTTGCCATAAATGATTATAAACATCATCTTTATTCGGGTAAAAAGGCATTCCCGCATTTAATGCATATTTGGAATGTAAAACACATTTATCAATATCAGTATCTTTGGCATTGATATCAAATGGAATACTTGGGTCAATCATAACTCGCCAACAAATATCTTCAACTTCTACCCAATAATAAATGTTATTCTTTTCTATACGAATAACTTTACGTTCATTTGTGTTATCCTGACTTTTAACTACATATTCCTCGTATTGTTTGAATTTTTGATTTCTTTTATCATAACCTAAAGTATATTTTTTCCCCGTTGGAATTAACATACCATCTTCTTTTAAGCCATCCTTAAAATCCTTTTCAAAAAGAGCATTTTCTAACGGATTTACCAATGTTTGTGGGAATCTACCAATATGAAGATAAAGATGTTTATCTTTACGTAATTTAATTAAATCCGGCATTAATTCTTTTAATTTAAAAATTAACTTCATATCAACTTGTGTCCAAATATCAAGCGAATGTGGTAAATTTGTTTCCCAAGGATTGATACAATAAGTATCACCATCACTACCAATAATCGAAATTTTATTTTCATTAAAGTATTTTTGACTTGAACGTAAATAAGCACGACAATATTCTTTATTTTTAACTTTGCTGACAATATACATATAATCATCAAAAAGTAACGAACTTTGTAAAACAGCCAAGTCACTCGGCATAATTAAATTTGGTTTATCTTTTTCAATTTCATTGATTGATTTTATGTAAAACATATCATACGTCTTAAAATTACGGTTACCAAAATCACCATTTTGATCCGTATTGTCTAAAGGAGTTGGTATAAAAATATCACTTAATTCCAGCATAATAATTTTCCTTTTATATTTTTTTTAGCATAACATTTTTCAATTCTAATTTCAAGACTCAATGCTTTATTTTCTTAATAATCTTTTATTTATATATGGTAAATATTTTGATTTTCTTACTTTTTTATGTTATACTATCACAATACAAAAAGGGGATTACTCAATGAAAGGAATCAAACAACTTGCTTTAGTTATTTGTGCTGGTTTAGTCGGTGCTATGATTGGTATCATTGTTACATCAAAATGGCCAAGTCTTAGTGCTTCCCAAGAAACTGGTCATACACATCAATTAGTGGCTCACGCAGGTCAAGAAGCAACCTGCACTCAAAGTGGTACACGTCCATATTGGGAATGTCCACAATGTGAACTTTATTTCAGTGATGCTAACGGCATTTTACCAATCGAAAAATCTAATTTTAATAACTGGGTAACCCTAAAAAAATTAAACCATAAAACTAACGAAAATTATCATATTCATTACACAGCACCAACTTGCCTAAAAGAAGGTAACAAAGAATATTACGTTTGCTCAAATGGTTGTGGTCAATATTTTACCGATATCAATTGTAAAAATTGGATAGCCAAAGATTTTATTACTTTAGAAAAAACAAAACACAGTATTGGTCAATATATTCCAGCCAAAATTGCAACTTGCGCTGAACCAGGACACAGTGATTATTTTCAATGTACACATTGCAAAGCAACATTTAATGATATCTATTGTACCAAACCAAGTGGCGATGTAACTATCACAGTACAACATACCACTGATAGTGCACATTACCACGCTTATCAAGATGCAACTTGTTTAGCAACAGGTAATGAAACTTATTATGATTGTTTAAATTGTGATAAAAAATTTGCTGATGTAAATTGCCATAACGAAATTAAAAATGTAATTATTCCACAAAAAACTCATTCATCTTACGCAACCAGCCATATTCATTACACAGCACCGACTTGCGAAACAGTAGGTAATCAAGAATATTGGATTTGTGAAAATGGTTGTGGCGAAAAATTCAGTGAAGTAACTTGCGATCATCAAATTACCGATAAAGAAATAATAATTCCAGCACTAGGTCATGATTTTGAATTTGTAAAAATTGATACAAACGAACAACCACAATATATTTACAGCAATGGAACATTTAAACACAGTTGGTTACATTATCAAAAGATTTGTAAACACACAAATTGTGAAAAATTCCACGGCACTAAAGAAGTTTGTGGTTTTGCTAAATTAGACGCAACGAATAACCAAACTTATTCATCAGTAACAACGACAATTGATTATACTAATTATAATGACGAATTAACAGTTTTCGATCTTTACACTTTAGATTGGAATAACAGCACAATTCAAAATGATACTACAAAAATTGTGATTAAACTTGCTGGTACCTACAACATCAGTGAAAATAACCAAAAGCAAGCTACAATGATTGACCAAAACGGTACAGTTATTCAAATCAATGAAATTGCATCAATTAACAATTTAACATTAACCGTAAACATCGCTGACTTTGATACAAACAATATCTTAACCTGGCAATTTGATTGGGATGGCGACGGCAACTACGAACAAACTATCAAAGTAAAAGTTATCAATTATTAAGGTAAAAAATATGAATAATAAAGTTAGTGTTATAATACCAATGTATAACGCCGAGAAATACATTCAAGATTGTTTAATTTCAGTTTTTAATCAAACATACACTAACTACGAAATTATTATTATTGATGATTATTCACAAGATAAAAGTATTGATATAGTTAAAAACTTTCAAAAAAAACATCCACAAATAAATTTAATTTGTAACACAGAAAATTTAGGTGTTGCAGAAACACGTAATCGTGGTATAAAAAAAGCAACAGGGCAATGGATTGCTTTTTTAGATGCTGATGATAAATGGTCACCAACTAAACTTGAAAAACAAATTGAAATACTCACAAATAACAATTCACAATTATGTTTTACATCACAAATTTTAATTACTGATAATAATAAAATTATCAAAAATAATATTTTAAAAAAACAAACAATAAATTATAAATCATTATTAAAACAAAAT
>JAZSAE010000005.1:0-13875 GCA_045601705.1 Clostridia bacterium
GTTCCTGGACAAGAGAGTCCTTACCGTCAACGTTCGGTTGAAGAAAATTTAGATTTATTCGAGCGTATGCGTGCCGGCGAATTTGCAGATGGCAGTCGAGTTTTACGTGCGAAGATTGATATGGCTTCACCAAATATGAATATGCGTGACCCAGTTTTATATCGTATTAACCGTCAGTCTCATTATCGTACGGGTAACACTTGGTGCATTTATCCGATGTATGACTTTGCGCATAGTTTAAGTGACTACATTGAACATATTAGTAACAGTTTGTGTAGTTTAGAATTTGAAGACCATCGTCCACTTTATAATTGGTGTGTTGAACAATGTAAAGGTGCAATTCCAAATTTACCAGAAATTCCACCAGAACAATACGAATTCTCACGTTTGAACATTGAACGTTTTGTTATGAGTAAACGTTGGTTAAAACGTTTTGTCGATGAAGGTTTAGTGAGTGGTTGGGATGATCCACGTATGCCAACTGTTTCAGGGATGCGTCGTCGTGGTTATCCGGCTAAGGCTATTATGGACTTTGTCCGTTCCACTGGTGTTACTAAAAATGTAATGACTGTACCACTATCGGCTTTGGAATATTATGTTCGTACTGAGTTAGACCAAATTGCATTACGTGTTGCAGTTGTCGAAAATCCAATTAAAGTTAAAATTGTCAATTATGACAGAACTGAAACTTTTTCAGTTACGAACAATCCACACGATGAAACAGCTGGCACTCATCCAATTACGTTCTCAAACGAGATTTGGATTGATGGATCAGATTTTAGTGATAATCCACCACCAAAATACAAACGCTTAACGATTGGTGGGGTTGTTCAATTACGTGGTGCTTACAAAATTAAATGCTTACGTCAAGTTGGTGATGTACTTGAATGTGAAATTACCGATGAAAAAGCTAAAGGTGTAATTCAATATGTTGATGCTCGTAATTGCTCACCAGTAATAATTCGTTCATTTGAACCATTATTAAAAGAAGGAACAGATTTGAATGAGGAAAATATTAATCGTGATTCATTGCATGAAACTAATGGTTATGCTGAACAATGGTTAGTTGCACAAAATGATGTGTCATTAAAATATCAATTTGTGCGTAAAGGTTATTATGTGCTTGACCACAAAGATGGTCTAGTCTTTAATAAAACTATTGGTTTAAGGGAGGGATTCTAAAATGAAAATTACCGTTTATGGTGGAACAAACAATAAACATTACAGCGAACAAGAAATTCAAGCTTGTGCTGATTTAGGAAAATTTTTAGCAGAAAATGGTTGTGAAATTTTAACTGGTGCTTGTGGTGGTTATCCATATTTTGTTGGACGTGGTGCAGTGCAAGCAGGTGGTAAAGTAATTGGTTATACGCCTGCTGTTGATATGCAAGAACATTTAGAACGTTATAAATTTACAACTGATGGTGTTACTGATTTGGTTTTTAATGAAAACATTTTACCTACCAACAGTGAAAACTTTTTAAAACGCAGTATGGATATGACTCCATACAGCGATGTTGTTGTGGCTTTGGGGGGCAGTTGGGGAACTTTTAGTGAATTATTATTTTCGTTCTTTGCGAAGAAAAAAATGATTATTGTGGATGAATTTGGTGGAGCTGGTCAAATCTTTGATACGGTTAATGATTTCTTCCGTAGTCGTGATAACAACCCTGATGTACAAAATGGTGCAGAAATTATTCACGTTAAAGATATGACTGCATTGAAAAATTTGTTGTTACAAATAATGAAATAAGCCATAATAGATTATGTCTTGGGAATTGATTTATGTTTTTTCGGGCCTTGCCATTTTACCGGTATTACTTTGGGCCATTATTGCTTCAATTAGAGTTACCACAGTCATTGAACATTATCACAAAGTGGAAAGTGGTAGTAGTTATACTGCCAAAGATTTAGTGCAACGTATTGCTGTAGAAAATCAATTAAATATTCAAGTTGAAGAAATTATAGGAAACTCAGGTGACCATTATGACCCACAAACTAAAACTGTACGTTTATCCAGTAAAGTATTGCATAGTAATTCAGTTTCGGCTTTGGCGATTGCAGCACACGAATGTGGACACGCATTACAAGACGCACAGAACTATGCACCATTACGGATACGCAATACTGTGATTAGCATTAGTAACATTTCTAGTCGTCTTTTAACACCGTTAATTATTATTAGTTTTATTGCAACATTGTTTACGGCAGGTTTGGCTTTTGAGTATTTACAATGGTCGTTGTTGGGTTTCTGTATTATTTATGGTTTGAGTGCACTAATTAGTTTGATTACATTACCAACCGAATTTGATGCTTCACGTCGTGGTAAGCAATTATTGGAATCAATGAATATAATTGAAACTAACAAAGAAAGACGTGGTGTGAATCGTGTTTTACGTGCAGCTGCTAATACTTATGTTGTCAGTTTTGCGATGTCACTAGTTTACTTTTTGCGCTACTTATCGTATTTTATGATGTTGACAGGTCGTAGACGTCGTTAATACAAAGGAGTTTAATTTAAAATGAAAATTGGTATCGTTGGTTTACCGAATGTTGGAAAAAGTACTTTATTCAATGCGATTACACGTGCTGGGGCTGAAGTGGCAAACTATCCTTTTTGTACAATTGAGCCTAATATAGGAATTGTTCCCGTGCCAGATTCACGTGTTGATTTCTTGGCGCAACATTATCAAGCAAAATCCGTGATTCATTCGACAGTTAAGTTTGTTGATATTGCTGGTTTGGTGAAGGGTGCATCGCAAGGTGAAGGTTTAGGTAATAAATTTTTGGCACATATCCGTGAAGTTGATGCGATTGTGCACGTAGTACGTGCTTTTGATGATCCAAATGTTACGCACGTAGATGGTGGTGCTAATCCAGAAAGTGATATCGATACCATCAAATTAGAATTAATGTACGCTGGTATTGAAAAGCCGGTAATCTATGTGGCAAATTATAATGAAAGCGATATTGCTGATGATGGTGCGAATAATCCACATTATGCTAAAATTAAAGAAATAGCCGCAAGCGATAATGCGCAAGTTATTGGCATCTGTGCTCACGTCGAAAATGAATTGGCAAATTTACAAAATGACGAAGAACGAGCCGAGTTTATGCAAATGTATGGTCTACAGCAAAGTGGATTGGACAAATTGATTGTGGCAGGATATCGTTTATTAGGTTTGATTTCTTATTTAACAGCCGGCGAACCTGAAGTTCGTGCTTGGACAATTAAAGATGGTGATACGGCTGTAATTGCGGCCGGAAAAATTCATACGGACTTTATGCGTGGATTTATTAAAGCCGAAGTTGTTTCTTATGAAGATTTTGTGAAGTATGGTAATTTGTTGGCTGCTAAGGACCACGGCCGTGTGCGTCAGGAAGGTCGTGATTATATTGTTCAAGACGGCGACATCATTCATTTCAAATTCAATGTTTAAACAGTAAAAAGCATTTGGTGATTTTGGGCTTATGGTTTAAAATCGAACTATGAACTGGGGAAATTTATTGCTGGATGGTTTTTGGGGAGAAGTCAGTGATGTTCTTGCTACAATATGGGACAGCATTAATAATATATTTGAAACTTTTTTATATTGGATTTGGGAAGCTTTAGCTCACGTTGTTGGGTATATCGAAAGAATTTTCCGTAATTTGGCTGGCTTAGGTGATGGCGATAATAACGATTTGGTCAGTCAAATTATTACAAACAAAAATGTTGGTCGTATTTTTGGGAACCTAGTTGGTGTTTGTACTGCTGTTATAGTGTTTTTTACTATAGTGAAAATTTTACAAGACCATTACAAAGATAAAGAAGGTGGTAATCCATATAAAATTGTTTTACGTACCTTTAAAGGTTTGTTAATGTTTTTCTTTGTTAATGCAGCCGTTACTGTTGGTTTAATGGCAACCCGTACAATGTTTAGAGCTTTAGATGCTGCTACCGGTAGTGGTGGAACGGCAAGTGTTGCTGGTCAAGTTTTCAAGGCGATGGTTGCTGGTGATTCAACAAATCCTGGTGCAAACCGTAAGCGTATTGGTATTGTTTCGAATGATGGTGCTTTTGGTGCTGAACACTTTAATAAGTTTTATTATCGTATGGCTCCAGAGCAAGCGGCAACTTACGGTCGCTATGTTATGGTTGATATGACCAATAGTAGTACGGATCCTCTTAGTACTAGCGAATTGCAGTCTAGGTACGTGGAACTATTCCCTGATACACAATATGGTATTGTTAGTGAAGATGGAAAAACTGTAACTCCGTTATCTCAATGGGTAACAACGTTTGAAGGTGAAGAAGATGAAGATCCTAACCCATATGAAGGTGCGTTCAACGAATGGAAAGATGATTATTTGGTAGGAGAAAAAACTGGTAATGGCTTCCAGGCTGGTGAAAATGGTGTTGATTTTAATGCTTCAGTTGGTTATAAAAGTGATATTTTGCGCCATATCAGTACTACCGTACAACCAAGTATTGATTTAACTTGGTCGCCTATTGATATTTATAATTATGGTTTTTCATTATACGAAACTGAAGTGATGAAGCACGATATTGATACTTCGGTTATGGGTACTGGTACTGTTATTCCAATGAGTACAACTTTTGTGCGTTATGGTGACCCAATTGTTACAATGAAATCAATGGAAGATAGTGCAAAAATGTTTGGTATTTCTATCAATGGTAAAGTGGCTTTGCAGGGTGGCGAAGCATCTGCAAGTTTTAGTGTTGATGCTTTTGATAATCAGTTTGGTGACATTTTGTATACCATTCTTTCAAATGTACTTTACACAAATTTAACACAAATGTTGGTACAGGCAATTCCAGCATTCCCAGCATCCACTAGTATTTATACTTTCAAAATTAACTATTTACAAATGTTAGCACCTTTAATTATGAAAATTTTCCAAGCAACCAACGAATCTATTATGAATGCTGTTGGTTTTATCCCAAAAGATAAAAATGGTCAGCCATTGGCAGAAACTTTTGTGATTAACCCAAGTTCGCACAATAGTAATATTTGGGTTTCGGTTAATGATAAATCAAAATACGTGCCAATTGTAATTGAAAAATATCAAATTGATGGTAACTTCACTGATTTATGGAGTCAATTGGTTGACAGTTATAATGATTTTATTGAAGATTGCGAAGACGCTGAGACTGAAACATGGAATAGGTATGAATCTAATGCTGCCGCTTTACAAAATATGAGTGGTAAACTAGTGGAAGAACAACAGGGTTGGGCTAAGTACAAAGGATTGGTTGATCGTTATAATAATGTTGTTAAGAATAATTTACCAGAATTAGCTAAACAATTGAGTCTCTACAAAGAAATGACGAATAGTGTTCCTGGACTTGAATCCGATCCGGAAAATTCCACTGCAAATGCTAATGATTTCTTGGCTCAAAAAGGATTCTCGGGTTCAGTTGAAACATTAGAAACCAGTATTAAAGGTAAATTCCGTAATATGGTTGCACACTACATTGATGCCAGTGCTATTTATTCAAACGCAAAACCAAGTAGCAGTTATGCTGACCCAATTGTTGTTCCTTCAATTTATAAGCCAGCAATTGAATTTTCAATGACAACTAACTACGCTGACAGTTTAACTGTGCAAGAAATTTATGATACATTGTTTAATCTTGACAAAAAAAATTATGTCAAAGTAAATATGGTATTCGATAATACTGCAGCATATCGTATGATTGACTGGAATTCTTATCCAGGTGTTAATAATACGTACCGTGCAAAATTTAACCAATATGCAGATTTCTACGTTGATCCAGTTAATGATTCAAACAAAGTACCTGATGTAGAAAATCAAAATACACCAGTTTTGAAAAACACAAGTCTTGCAGATTTGGCATTTATTAATATTCCATCGCAAGTAACAACATGGCAAGATCAAGGAATTAACTATTTCCGTACTAATGAAACCGGAGCAGGTAATCCATTCTTGGTTAACCACGGAAAAACATTCCACAACAATGCATTCTGGGGTGAACGTGGTATTAGTGTTGATGGTATTCGCTATTATCAAGAATATACTGGTACAGTTCCAACACCAAATTTAGGGTTGGATCACGGTTTCACCGATGTTAATACTTCAAGTTTGAGTACAATGGCAACAAACAACGTACGCACACGTGCATCTTCGGCAAGTATTAACTCAATCATGGCATCCAGCAAAAAAGCATTATCAACTGAATTAGCAACAATGGCTGACGTTGATACAACAACACCTTTAGCAACTGAATTTGCGGAAAATATTGTAACAATTCGTCGTTTAGGTTCTTCAGCAAGTCAACAATCAAAGGATGTAAAAGCATTAAAATCTTGGTTTAGATTTGGTCATAGTGCTGGTCCTAAAACGGATGACTACGAAGCAAAACAATTAACTGGCGCAAGTGCCGATGAAATAGATGATTTATTTGCGGCTAGTGGCTCACCACGACGATATTTAATGCGTACTAAGGATGGTCAAGGATTAAACGATGAACGTGATAATTTAGCTTATTATTATGGCGTAATGTCGTATGCTGACCTTTCGGCAGTTAAACAAATTTATGACATAAATAAGATTAACTTTGTTATTGGTTACATTGGTTTGGTAACTGCACTTGGCGTTTATATGAATTTTGCCTTCGGTTTGATTCAACGTGCTGTAAATATGACAGTATTGTACGTTATGAGTCCGGTTACTATCGCATTCTATCCATTTGATGACGGTTCGAAATTCAGTTCACAATTTGTTACTCCATTCTATAAAGAAGCTCTCAGCGCATTCTCGGTTATTCTTTCCTTGAATTTGTTTATCGTTTTCTTGCAACCAGTGCAGAGCGCAGTGGGAGCCGTAACGGGTAGCGCAGCATTAGGTTGGTTAGGTTTAGTTGCATTTGTTTCAATGTTGCCACAAATTCGTAATAAAATAGAAGGTGTCTTGGGTGCTGGCGGCTTGGCTCAAAAAAGTTTAGGCCAAATGTGGAATGATGCTAAGAAAGCAACTGGACTTGATAAAGTTGGTGGTGCTGCAAAAAATATTGCTAGAGCGACAGGGCTTAGTGATAAAATGAAAGCATTTGGCGAAGAACGTGTAAAAGGATTACTTAACCATTTTGATAAACAGGAAGCAAAAAAAGGAAAATTAAACTGGTTAGAACGAACAGCAAAAAATGCACTTACAGGTAATAGTGAACGTCAAAAACGTATTGATCAAGCCATAGCCGATGGAACAACTGATAAATTAACAGGTCTTGACAAAAGGGTTTTTGAAAGACAACAAAAAGCTGCAAAGAAAAAAGCTGAAGAGGCGTTAAAAGGTAAAGAATTCGCCTCTGACGCTGAACGCGAGGCTGCAATCAAAGAAGAGCAAAACAAATTGATGAACGATAAAACCTTCAAAAGAAGTCATCGTGGTCTTTCTAATGTAAAAAGAGTACTCAATAAACCGGTAAATGCTTTAAAAGGTTTAGGTAAAAAAGTGGCTGACAGTGGTGTTGGTGCAGCAGCAAAGTATATGTTTGGTGAAGGTTCTCTTGCTGGTGAATTAGCACGTTCAGTATTTGGTCATGATGGTATGTTCGCAAAAAATGAAAAATCAGTTCTAGGTGCTTTCATAAGAATGAAAAATCCAATTACTCGTATGGATAATATGAAAAAAGCTACCGAATCAAGACGTGCGTACGCATCAGCAAAAGCAGCCTATAAAGAAGATTTTATTTCTGGTGCAACTAATCTTGCTGATAAAATTGAGGAGTCAGAAAAAGTTATCGAGAAAGCTAAAACAGAAGAACTTTATCGTAGACATCTAGCTGAGAAATCCGATAAAGAAAAATTAAAAAATTTATTGATTGCACAAAATATTGCCAGTGGTAAATCTGAAGAAGATGCCGAAAAGGAAGCAGAGAAAACAATTAAAAAATATCAAAAAGAGAAAAAAGATTTATCGCAAGAATATAACTTACAAGGTGGCGATCAAAAATTAATTGACGGATTTGTTGGTGATGTTAAAGAATTCCGTGGTTTGAGTCTTTCACTAAATCTTGAAGATAAAGAAGTTAAACAAAAATTACTCGAAATTGAACAAAATTTACGTGCCAAGATTCAATTAGGTAAAGGTGCCATTGAAACTGAACTTGCTAATGAAAACAAAGTTTTGGATGCTGGATTTAAAGTTTCTGCCAATGCAATTTTAAGTTCAATGAATATTGAAGCCAATGAAGAAAATGTTAAGTCGATGGTAAACATCTTGAAAGATACTTATCAAGCTAACCCAACAGGGGAAGCGCCTTCAGACGAACTTGCCAAAACTATCGCAAAAACCTTTAATGTTAAAAATGCTGATGCGGCTAAGATTGGTGAGCATTATACTGAAATGACTAAGGCTCGTATTCAAAGTCAAAACACAATTGCTGAATTAGAAGTTGCAAAGGAAGCTGCTGCATTAATTGCCAAGGGTGAAGAAATGTTTAGTAGTAAACTTGGTGATGATGTTTCTTCTTACGATAAGCAAGCTATTATGGAAACCTTCCGTAATGTATATGATAAGAATTATTCGTCCACAAATACAAATTCTTTAGGTTATAAACTTAATCAAATCTTACAAGAGTATAACGGTGATATGGAAGCTGCACGTCCAGCAATGGAAAAAGTTGAAAGTGAAATGAAAGCAAAACTTGACCGTGAAATGAAATTATTCGGTGATAAATATGCTAATTCAATCCGTCGACATGGTATAGCAAAGAAATACACTGAAGAAATGAACGCAGTTGAGACAATGTCTATTATGACAGAAATTCAACATCGCCGTGAATATCATATTGGTACCCAAATGGATACACCGTCTATTCAAACTATCGTTGCAGACAGTTTAATTCAAGATATGCATGCAAAAGGCGATTATTCTGGTGCTGGTTTAAAATTACAACAACTTGTTGACTGTATTCAACGTCATGATTATGACCAAGCGTATGAATTGAAATTTGATAGAGAAACTGTTGATAAGTTAAAAGAATGGGAAGAGCAAGGTAAAACTGCACGTTTGAATGGTATTCGTGGTTTAGGTGAATTTGATGCTGCATATATGAGTAGTGGTTATACTGCAATGGGTGGTACTTCATTAATGGGAATGGAAGCAGCATTAGCACAATTGACTTCTGTTGCTGAAAAGAACATCTTGATTAGTAAGTTTGAGGCAGCATTAGGTGATGCTGCAAGCAGAGAAACAGATGCTCGTGCAGAAGTTAGTCAGTTCTTAAACCAAATTGATGCAACTTTCTCGGGTTCAATGTGGCAACGTAAGGAAGTAGTTGATGCTATTCGTGAAAAAACCGGTAAAGTATTTGAAGATGCTGCTTCCTTTACAAAATACTTAGCAGATACAATGGATGATGTTAACTATGGTAGAAAAAAGAAAACTGATGAAGATGTTAAAAAATTGATGGATGCATTTAATGAAGTTCAGAACCAATTTGTTGGAAAACCTGGTTTTGAATCATTAACTGATGCTGCTAAAATGTTCAATAATACAATTTCACGTGCTGAGGAAGCAAATATGTGGAGTGCTCGACAAGATGAATACAATCACGGTATCAATTCTTTCAGAGGTCAATTACAAGAAATTATGGCAAAAATTAAGGCATTTAGCGGTGGTAAATAATCTTTAAAGGGGTAGGCAATGGGTGATTATTTTATTCCAAGAAAAACTAAAATCAAGACCATCTTTGTTAAAGGATTAACTGCTAGTGATTTAATTTGGCTGGTGCTTGGTGCTGGTGTTGTTGCTTTACTAATTATTTCAGGTTTGATGCCTTTGATAATTCTTGGTGGTATTATGGCTGTGCTGGTGCTCTTTGGTATGTTGAAAGATAGTGCTGGTGATCGTAAGTATGAGTCCTTCATCTGGTACTTCCGTTTCTTAGCGTATTCTAAAAAATATGCCAAGATTTTGGAAAAAGGCTATGTTGAAATGAATCGTATCGTTCCTTATACAGGAGTTTTGGACGATAAATTTATCGACTATGGTAATTATGTGGCTTCGGTTATTGAAATTATGCCAGTTGAATTTGGTTTGCTCGGTGCTGAAGCACAAACTATGTTAATCAATAATTTTGCCAATGCTTTACGTCGTATTGGGACACAAAACTCTGGTAGTTTGATTGCTTTTGAAAAACCACTTTTGTTCGATAAATACATTGATAATGAAATTGAAAAATATGACCAATTAACACTTAATGTGGAACGTGGTACATTCTCACAAGAAGAACTAGAAGCCCGTGAACCTGTATTTAATTCTCGTGGACAGATGTTGGAATATATGAATGAAGAAGCCAAAGTTTATCGTACCGGTTATTATTTGGTAATTTATTCTTCACGTAAAGAAGAATTGGATAATATTACAGCCAGTGTTATTACAGCTTTGGGTGCATCCTTACACGCACATCGTTTGTTAGGAAAAGAACTTTATGTTTTTTTGCGTGGTAACTATAACAAATATTTTGATGAAAAAAGTTTTGATCATTCGCCATTTGATAAACGTACACAATGGACTTTCCCTGATAAAATTAAATTTGGTGTTAGTCGTTACAAAATGGATGGTGAAGATAAAACAACTTTGACTATTACTGACTATCCTATGAATGTTGGTCCGGCTTGGTTGTATACGTTCTTCAACTATCCTAATTGTCGTACTGTAATGAATTTTTCACAGATGCCAAAAACTGAGTCTGAAAAATTGATTGACCGTGCGATTATTGAAATGCGTTCTCAAGAAAACAAGGGTAAAGAAAGTCAAAAAATGGAAAAGCAAAGTCAGTTGCAAACGATTGAACAAATGTTGCAACAATTAAAGACTGGTAATGAACAAATGTTCAATATTAAAATCCATATTACGACGGATACGAAAACAGCTTCTGAATTACGTCATGCGATTATTGAAGAAGGTTTTAAGTTTAGCAATAACTCGGGTAAACAAATTGATGCCTTTGTGTCTGCCAACGTTTCACGTTTGGATAAATATGATGCGATTGAACGTGGTATGGTTACCAGTACTTTGGGTGCGTGTTTCCCTTTTGTTTCTGACCTTTTAATGGATGAGAAAGGTTTTATGTTGGGTAGCAACAGTAATCCTGTGTTCATTGACTTTTTCCAACGTAATGATGTTCGTGTTAACAGTAATATGATTATTATTGGTAAGTCCGGTGGTGGTAAATCTTTCGCTACTAAATCAATTTTGACTAACTTGGCTGCCGATAATACTCGTATTTACATTTGCGACCCTGAAAAAGAATACTCAACTATGGCAAAGAAATTACACGGTGGTATGATTGACGTTGGTAATGCAGGACACGGTCGTTTTAATCCTTTCCACATATACCCAAATATGTTGGAAGAAGATGATGACACCGGAGAAGAGTATGATGATACGTTTGAAAGCCATTTACGTTTCTTGGAAAGTTTCTTCAAAATCGTTATGGAAGGTATTCGTTCCGATGCTTTGGAAGCATTGAATAGTTTGGTTAACCGTTTGTATAGTATGAAGGGTATTGACAGATATACTGATTTTGCTAAGGTACGTCCTGAACAATTCCCAGTCTTTGATGAGTTGTATGAATTAGCGAAACGTAGTTATGCACAGTCCAAAGATGAATTCTCACGTATTAACTATCGTGTTTTAACGACTTATTTGGAAAAATTTGCCGAAGGTGGACGCTATTCAGGTTTGTGGAATGGTCCAAACACAATTCGTACCGAAGAAAATTTCTTTGTGTTTAACTTCTTGACATTGTTATCAAATAAGAACGAACTTGTGGCAAATGCACAGATGTTGTTAGTTTTCAAATACTTGGAAGGTGAAGTTATCAAAAATCGTGACTTTAACAACAAGTATCATACCAAACGTAAAATTATTGTTGTTGTCGATGAAGCGCACGTTTTCATTGATGAACAACGTCCAATTGCTTTGGACTTTATGTTCCAGATGGCAAAACGTATTCGTAAGTACGATGGTATGCAAATCGTTATTACGCAAAATATTAAAGACTTTGTGGGTTCGCCAGCGATTGCGAAAAAGTCAGCCGCAATTATTAACGCTTCGCAATACAGTTTGATTTTCTCATTAGCGCCAAACGATATGACCGACTTGGTTACGTTGTATAAAAATGCTGGTGGTATTAACAAGCGTGAGCAAGAAACTATTGTTGCAGCACCTCGTGGTCAGTGTTTCTTTATGTATGGTCCGGTTGCTCGTTCAACGGTTCGTATTGAAACCAGTAATGATGTGCGTAATGTCTTTGAATAAAAACAATAATTTGCTTAAATTTAGTTTGCTTGTGGATTCACAAGCAAATTTTGTTATGTGGCTTTATATATATAGACAATGCAAGATTTTTACGGATTGACTCAAAATGAAGTTGAAAAAGCACGTAAGCAATATGGTTGTAATACTTTAACGCCGCCCAAGAAACGTAGTTTTTGGCAAATTTTTATTAACAACCTTGGCGACCCGATTATGAAAATTTTGTTAATTGTTACTGGAATTAACCTTGCCTGCTTGTTTTACACACACAATTTTTTGGAAACATTTGGTATAGTTGTTTCCATTTGTATTGCTGTTATGGTAAGTACACTCAGTGAAATGGGAAGCGAATCAGCATTTAAAAAATTGGAAAAAATGTCTGGCTTGATTGAATCACGTGTAAAGCGTAATGGTAAGACTGTTTTATTATCGGCAACGCAAATTGTTGTTGGTGATGTTGTTCTGCTGGGTAGTGGTGATAAAATTCCGGCCGACGGTGTAATGATAGACGGTTCTGTTAACGTTGACCAAAGTATTTTAAATGGCGAAAGTTTAGAATGTCATAAGTACGCTACTGGTTCTGCGAAAAAAGGTCAGTTAGATTTTTTAGCATCAGAACAACTGTTTTCAGGCACAGTAGTAACAGGTGGTAGTGGCGTGATGCAAGTTACTGCCGTCGGCGACCAAACGGCGTATGGCAAAATTGCGCAAGGATTAACTGAATCAGCACCAACAAGTCCGTTAAAAGTTAAATTGTCCAAACTTGCTAATTTAGTGTCGGCGATTGGTTATGTAGGTGCAGCGATTGCTGCTATCACTTTTTTAATTAGTGTCAGCAGTGGCGGTATAACTTTTCCTGAAATTTTGGCAGCAATTACTTTGGTTGTTTCTGTGGTTGTGATGGCTGTGCCAGATGGTTTACCTATGATGATTACGGTAGTTTTGTCATCCAATATGCGAGCGATGATGCGTGATAATTTACTTGTTCGTAAATTAAGTGCTGTTGAAACGGCAGGTAGTTTAAACATTTTATTTACTGATAAGACTGGCACAATTACACAAGGTAAGTTGTCGGTGTGTGGCGTTTTGTTGCCGAATGGTCGATATGTAACTGATAATTTTCGTAATTGTTTAGGTGAGTATAGTCAATTACTGGGAACGGCTTTGGTAGTAAATAACGAAGCCGAAGCGACACCACAAGGCTTTATTGGTGGTAATATGACAGACCGTGTGCTCGCCAGTTTTGGTAGTGAATTATTGAGTGGTGTTTTGCCTCAGGTGACTAAACAAAATGTTGAACCTTTTTCTTCAGCGACTAAGTATATGTCAACGACGACATCTGAAGGAGATATCTATTATAAAGGAGCGACCGAAGTTTTATTGCCACGCTGTCAAATTGAAGAAGGGCAACGCATACGATTGACTCAGCAAATCAGCAAATTGAGCCAACAAGCGATGCGTGTGATATGTGTAACACAGGGTGAAATCTTGTTAGGGTTTGTGGTGATTCGTGATGCTGTGCGTCCAGAGGCTCGTACAAGCATTGATACTTTGCATACAGCACAAATTCAAGTTGTTTTGGTT
>JAZSAE010000006.1:0-10038 GCA_045601705.1 Clostridia bacterium
TACTTGTTTTTCTGCAACCATTTCTTTTAAGCGACGGTTAAGTGCCAAAGCTTCTTGCGCTTCTTGAAAACCTTTACACTCTTGAATTTTTTTTACAGCATGTGCATGGAATAATGTTGAATCACTTTTTGCAACCACTTCTTTAGAGCGATTCATCACTATTGTACGGACAACTGGATTTCCATTCTCATCACGCACCAACTCACCTTTTTTGTTACGCAATAGAATAAAACCTGACCCAGCAATATCTTTCAATTCAGTCCTGTTTTCATTTTCCATACTTGCATTATATCATAAATAATTTCTTTGACAAGTATCAATTTATTGCATAAAATTAAATATATGAAATTTACCTACCCAATGGTATTCATTTTTAATGAGGACGAGAATATCTATAATGGATATATCCCAGACCTTACTTTGTACTGCGAAGGTGAAACCTTGGAAACGGTTTACGCCTGTGCCGAAGAATTGATTAAGTATTATTTCGATTTGGCAGTTAAATATGATACCGAAGTACCGACCCCATCATCAATGGAAGAAGTTGCCAATAAATGGACCGGCTATAAAGTATCACTTATCTCTGCCGACATCGCCGACAAAAAATAATAATAAAAGGGCTAATCGCCCTTTTTTATTAGCCCACAATATCTACTCTAAATTCATCGTTAGCAACGTTTCCACAATATTGAATACCATGCCCACAAAACAACCCATCATCATCCCAATCCACAAAATATGTATCCCCCATTACAGAAATGGACACACAATTATTTTTTAAGTGCTTTTGAATTTGCTCGGCCGTATAAAAATATTCCGTACCATCTTCACGCCAATCATTCGCTAAATCAGCAATTTCGCTTGCCACCTTTTGCAAAACATTTTCACAAAAACCCTTGTCTACCTGCATTTTCCGAAAAGTATTAATTGCCGTTGTTGCATCTGTTTTACCGTCATCAGTGTCTAAAGTAATTTTTATTTTTGCACCTTGTACCAACATTTCCCCTTCGTAACAATGAAAGCGTCGGTCCAAATTAAATTTAGTTTCATCAATATTCAAGGTAATCGGCGTTAATTGTTCTTCTATAATTTGTGCAAAACGCTCATCTTTACTTTTTTTGATTTTTAATAAATAGTAATAATTTTTAAGTGCATTCTTTTGTTCTTTGATTTTTTTACACTTCACTTCATAAACACCAAGTTCATCAGTTTCAATATATTGATAATCTTTTTTTACTTTTAAGTAATACTTAAAAGAAATTTTTTCCTGCACCAAAACACCATTCCGATCAATAAACGCAATCCCAGCAATTATACTACTAGAAAACTTTTCTCCAGCTGTCCGACAACCAACGTAATTCTGTCGCCCAACAAGCACCTTTAACTTACAAACATCTTTTTCGCATTTTTCTTGCAGATAATTTTTCTCAAACTTTTTAAATTCTTTCAGATTAAAATTTTCCACCACTAAATACAATTTTAGCATTACACACCATTTCAAACAAACAAAAAAGCAACCCACGTGGAGTTGCCTTTTTCATATTTGAACCGTAGTTACAAAATTATTTTAATTCAACGGTTGCGCCAGCTTCTTTCAATTGAGCTTCGATTTTCTTAGCTTCTTCAGCTGGAACTTTTTCTTTAATTACCTTTGGAGCTGCTTCAACCATCGCTTTAGCATCACCCAAACCTAAACCGGTAATGTCTTTAACAACTTTAATAACGTTAATTTTGTTTGCACCAACGTCTTTCAACATAATGTCGAATTCAGCTTTTGCTGCTGGAGCGTCAGCTGCTGCTGCACCTGCTGCTGCTGGAGCTGCTGCAACTGCCATAGCTGCTGCGCTAACACCAAATTTTTCTTCCAAAGCTTTAACTAAATCTGCAGCTTCTGTTAAAGTTAATTTTGCAATTTCTTCTACTAATTCTTGAGTATTCATAATTTTTTAATTTTCCTTTTAATTTTTTAATTTAGATTTTTTTATTTTTATTGCTCAACTAAGTGTTGGTACTGCTTATTTCTTTGCAGCGTTAATTACCATAGCCAAGTTGCGTGGAACCGCATTGATAACGGTAGCAATACCACGTGCACCACTGTTGATTAAGCCCATCAATTGAGCAATCAACGTTTCTTTGTTCGGCATTGATGCTAAACGAACAACTTCATCTTGAGACAAGACTTGGTTGCCAATCAAACCAAACTGGAACTGCATTTTATCTTTGAACTTTGCATCCTTGATAATTTTTGCTGCACTTACTTCGTCGCCATTCGAGAAAGCAACCGAAAGTGTTCCGTTCAATTTGTCATCAAGTTCAGTAATGCCCAAATTATTCAAAGCGATACGCACTAAGTTGTTTTTATAAACATTATAAACAACATCAGCTTCACGGAATTTACGACGTAAGTCTGCATCTTCCTGTGTGTTCAAACCTTGATAGTTAACAAAAACAACGCTCTTCGCATTTTTTAATTTACCTTCAATTTCTTGAACAGTCGCAATTTTGCTTTGGAAATTAGCATTACTTTGCTTTGCTTTAACAGCCATTAAACCTCCTTTTAAGGAACGTAATAGCAGATACGGTGATTATCAATTACCTCGGCAAGATTTCCACTTTCGCTACTTGCTTTCTTCGGCTATTAAATTCTTAACCAAGACTAACACACACACGGTAGATTGTCAACTATGCTTTTACTAAAAGAGTTGAAAAAAATCATTCTCCGTGCTAACTTATTGCATTAAGATGAAAACATTTTTGGTCGTAGGTTTAGGCAATCCCGAAGGTAAATATTTTGAAACATGGCACAACTTAGGTTTTAAAGCTGCTGAACGTTTTGCTAATGGTTTAACCTTTACCAAAAAAGGTAACCAACTTTTGACAAGCACACACGAAAATGGCGACAAGGTTATTATTTTAAAACCACTAACCTATATGAACCTATCTGGTCAAGCTGTGGTTGCTGTTTGTCGCAAGTTCAAAATCCCAGCAACCCAAGTAATTGTTTTTGTTGATGATATTTACTTAGATATCGGTACAGTTCGTTTGAAAAAAAGTGGTGGTGCCGGTGGACATAACGGATTGAAGTCAATCAACGAACTTTTACAAGCAACAAACTACACGAAAATTAAAATCGGTGCTAAACCAACCACAGACATTAAAGGCAACACAGCTAATTATGTTTTATCTAAAATTCCCGACAGCGAACGCGCAACTATCGATACCGCAATCGACCAAGCAGTCCAAATTGCTCACGATGTCATAGCAGGTGTGAAATGACCTTAACAGTTGGACAAACAATTTCAATGAACGAAGTTAAAGCTTCTTTAAAAGAGCACGAATTCTCTGTACACGGTGATATTATTGATGTCCACTTGCCTAACAATACCGAAATTGTGCGTATTATGTTTTTCGATGACACCATTGAAGATTTACGCTTAATCGATGCAAATACTCGTGCCTTTATTAAAAAACTTCCACTAGTTAATCTCGGCACCGACCTTACTTTTTCCTTAGCACTTGATATTTTGAAACAAGTCTGCCCTGACCGTGATTGGTCCAAGGTTTCTGCACCAACTGCAATTTTACCCAATTACAACAGCGCTGTTTCACTTCTTGCCGATGAATTGGCAACCGTCAAAAATCAAACCGTCTTACTTTTTGTTGGCAACACAAAAACAGCAGAAAATTATTTACGCAACAAAAAGATTGATTTTATCATTACTAAAAGCACAGCTTTCCCAAATTGTATCAATATCATTCCCAGCACTTTCCCATTATCTTGTCAAATTGATGATTTATTGATTTACAGTTTAACCGACAATACCCCTAGTAAAAATGCCGACACCAGTACCCTTCTTACCAAAACAAAACAAGAATTTATTATGCCTTTAGTTGGCGAATGTGTTGTCCACTCACTACACGGTATCGGTCGTTTTATGGGCATCAAGAAGCTTGACTTACTTGGTGACGGCAACCTGAATGATTATTTAGCTTTACAATATGATGGTGGCACAATGGTTTACCTTGCCACCGATAAAACCGATGTTCTGTCAAATTACGTTGGTGAACCAACACGCTTACATAAAATAGGAGGGCAAGACTTCGCCAATGCGAAGCAACGGGTTCGGCGACGCCTGCAAGAACTCTCCTTCAAATTAGGTGACTTATACAAACAACGTGCGGGAATTAAACGTTTACCTTATGAAATACTCGACGACAATAATCAAGCGTTTGCCGATAGTTTTCCATACAATCTCACTCCCGACCAAAATAAAGTAATGACCGACATCTACCACGATTTAACCAGTCCCAAACTAATGGACCGTCTTGTCTGTGGCGATGTCGGCTACGGTAAAACCGAAATTGCTTTCCGTACAGCTTTCAATGCTGTAATGAATGGTTACCAAGTGGTTATTCTTTGTCCAACTACAATTCTCGCAATGCAACATTACCAAAATGCCGTTGCACGTTTCCAACCTTTTGGGATTCGTGTCGCTGTTTACAATCGCTTCATCACATCAAAACAACAAGCGCAAACTTTAGAAGATTTACGTGACGGCAAAGTCGATATTATTATCGGCACACATAAACTACTTTCATTGACAACATCAAACTTCCACCATCTCGGTTTGTTAATCCTGGACGAAGAACAACGTTTTGGTGTCGAAGCTAAAGAAAAAATCAAAAAATTAACACCAAACGTCGACGTTCTCACACTATCGGCAACCCCAATACCCCGTACTTTAAATATGTCACTTATGGGACTCCGTGATATTTCGGTCATTACCACACCACCCAAAGACCGTTTACCTGTCATCACTCGTGTTGCTGAATTCAGCTGGGATTTACTTTGGAATGCAATTGACGCAGAACTAGCACGTAACGGACAAGTAATTGTCCTTTATAACACCGTCCGTGATATGGACAAATTTGCCAACAAAATTGCAGTACGCTACCCCAACAAAGTTGCTTACATCCACGGACAAATGCCAACATCACAAATTGAACGTACCATTACATCTGTTTACGAACACGAAATTGATATCATTGTTGCTTCCACAATTTTGGAAAATGGTATTGACTTAACCACAGCAAACACACTTTTCGTTGTCGGCGCTGATAAATTAGGTCTAGCCCAAATGCACCAATTACGTGGGCGTGTGGGACGCAGCACGACACAAGCCTATGCCTATCTAACTTACCCCAAAGCCGAATATACGACCGACAAAGCTATGGAACGTATCAATGCGATTAAAAACTTTTACTCAACTGGTGCTGGTTTCAATATTGCTATGCGCGACTTAGAAATACGTGGTTCAGGTGAAGTTCTCGGAGCCAACCAAAGTGGACATATTGAAGAAATCGGCATCGAAGCCTTTGCACAAATTCTTTCAGAAATTGCTGCTGAAAATCGTCATCGCCAACAACTCAAACAAGATGAATAATTACTGACGAATAAATTCCAAAACGTAAGCGTCAATCGTATCACGGTCTGTCTTGACCTTCTCACTAATTGCAACACCACCAACTACAAAGACTTCGTGGTTCAATGCTAACACCGGAGTGGTTGGACGCAAACGAGCTGGAATTTTTTTATCTGTCATATAAGCGTTTAATTTCTTAGTACCACCACCGATTTTTTCAAACATATCGCCATCCAAACGGAAACGCCATTTGGCTTTCTTTGGTAACTTATCGGCATCGATTACACACAAGCCACGTTGAATCGCCAATTTATAACTAATTGTCTTGGTTACCGAAACCGTACCAAAACCTTCAATCAAAGTTTTACCAACACGGAAACTGTACTCCTTGAATTGTGGACGGTTTTCACTACGTACCAAACTAATGTATTCATATTCTTTCACGGCATAAGAATTATGTGGCAATGAAACTTTTTCACCGTTCAAACCATCAGCACTCAAAGCAATGATTGCCTTGATGTGTTTGATTTCAATATCAATACGCAAATCCAACAATTCCAAAGCATGGTAAATCACACGAGTAATAATTGAAGACGGCATATAGAAACGAGTCAACGGAATACGTACCACATTGCCATCACGTACAATTCCATTCATATCACATTGCTCTGTAATGAATTTATTATCACGTGCCGCAATCTTTGCAAATGAAGCCAAGTTTTCGGCTGCACCACGCCACTCACGTGTAATCTCTGGCATAATAATGTTGCGAATATAATTACGGCTGTACATATTGTCGTCGTTAGTTTCGTCTTCCACGTGTGGAATACTGTTACGATAATTGTAAGCAATAATATCGCTTTTCTTTGTTTCTAAGAAAGGACGAATATAAAAGTCACGCACCGGCGCCATACCTGACGCACCCTCTAAACTACAACCACGGAACAAGTGCATTAACACAGTTTCGGCTTGGTCATTCAAATGATGTGCCAAAGCAAATTTGGTCAGTTTGTATTTCTTCATTGCTGCTTCAAAGCATTGATAACGTAACTCACGTGCTGCCACTTCCAAACCAACTTTATTTGCCGTTGAATACTCTGGTGCATTCACCGAATATTTTGCAAAAGGAATATTATTTTCTTCGCAGTATTTTTTCACAAAACGTAAATCACGATTAGCCGCTTTGCGAATATTATGGTTTACATGCACTGCTAAAATCTCAAAGTCTAATTCTTGTGACAAATTGTTTAATAATGTCAACAATGCCATACTGTCTTCACCACCAGACACAGCGATACCAACACGATCCCCTGCGTCGATCATTTTATGATCTGTAATATATTGAATAACTGAAGCTTCCATTACGTGTATATTAACATATATATGCTTGACAATCAAGAGCCTTGGTTATATTATATATGATAAATAAAGACATCCGCAAAAGGGGTCTTTTTTTTAAGGAGAGGAAAAAATATGGCAAACAAAAAAGGTAATCGCGTTCCAATGGTATTGGTTTGCACCGAATGCAACCAACGTAATTACGACACGGAAAAAAACAAAAAGAATGATCCAGAACGTAAAACGTTAACCAAATATTGCCGCTTCTGCCGCAAGCACACGGAACACAAAGAAAGCAAATAAGGAGGCTGCATGGGTTCAAAATCAAAGCGCAGACATGCACAAAAGCAATACAACAGGGCACAAAACAAAGCCCCTATTCCGTCTGCTAATGATGCATCAAACGATGTTGCATCAAACTCAACGGAATCATTGTCAGTTATTATGACACCAAAAGAATTGCGCAAAGCCGAAAAAGAACGCGCAAAGCAAGCAAAACGCTTACAAAAAGAACAAGCCAAAACTAACGCCGAAAAGAATAAAGAAAAGAAAGAAAAAAAACCATTCTTCTTAGTACGTTTCTTCAAGTGGATGGCACGTGGTATTGTTAGCATTTTTAGTGAACTCAAAAAAGTTCACTGGCCAACTTTTAAACAAGTATTAAAGTCAACCGGTATCGTTTTAGGTATTGTTGTTATCTTTGGTATCTTATTGCTTGGTATGTGGATTTTATTTGGCTTACTACACTATTTATTAGTAAATGGCAGTCTATCGGGGTGGACGGTCTTTTAAGGAGGATTTATGGAAGAGAATACAAACGTTACAGACAACAATATCGCCCAAGAATTGGCAAACGATATGCCACCAGAATTAAAAGTTGCTGGTAATCAACGTCGCGACAGTGAAGCACGTTGGTATGTTTTGCACACTTTTAATGGCTACGAAGCCGTCGCCGAAGACAATTTAAAAAAGGTTATTGAAAAATATCATTTGGAAGATCGTGTTTTGGAAATCTATATTCCAACCGAAGATACAATGACCGAAAAGAAAGACGGCACAAAGGTAATCAAGAGTCAACACAGTATGCCAACTTACATCTTCGTTAAAATGATTTACGGCGATGATATTTGGCACACCATTACCCGTACTCGTGGTATTACTGGTTTTGTCGGCCCAAAAGGACGTCCACTACCATTATCAAATGCCGATGTAATGAAAATGCGTTTGGAACGTAAAATTAACGCCAAAGTTTCATTCGAAGTTGATGATGTTGTTACCATTATTGACGGTCCATTAATGGGGCAAACAGCGAAGATTACTAACGTTGACGCAGCCAACCACAAAATCACCGTTATGGTAAATATGTTTGGTCGCAGCAACAAAGTTGAATTACACACCAGTCAAATCAAAGCATTGGAAAACTAAACTTCGCAACAACAAAAAAAAGAGTATCCAACCAGGTACTCTTTTTTAATGCCTATTTTTTTTTGCTTACGCCGAAGCCAAAGGTTTGGACGCTGTTTTCGCTTTACTTTGATTAGCTTTCTTTTCAGTGTTTTTTTCTGTTGCATTCTCTGTTACAGTTTTTTCAGCGTGTAGGATTTTTGGCTTTGTTACTTTGTTAATTACATCAGCATTGATAATAATTTTATCAATCGTTTTATCGGCAGGCGTTTGGTACATTACATCTAGCAATGCATCTTCCAAAATTGTACGCAAACCACGTGCGCCCGTTTTTAATTCCAAAGCTAAATCAGCCACACGTTCAATTGCATCTTTGGTAATTTCCAATTTAACATTATCCAAAGAAAACATTTTTACGAATTGTTTAATTAACGCATTTTTAGGTTGCGTCATAATTTTAATTAACGCTTCACGGTCTAAAGCTTCCAAACCAACAACGACCGGCACACGCCCAACAAATTCAGGAATGATACCAAACTTTACCAAATCAACTGGACTAACTTTTTTTACGTCAGTTAAAGCTGCCGATTCGTCCGTATTGTTTTTTAACTCAGCTCCAAAACCTAAACCCGAACCATTCAAACGAGCCGAAACAATTTTTTCCAAACCAACAAACGCACCACCGACAATGAATAAAATATTTGAAGTATCGATTTGAATACATTCTTGACTTGGATGTTTGCGCCCACCTTGTGGTGGCACGTTCGCAACTGTACCTTCAATAATTTTTAAAAGCGATTGTTGTACACCCTCACCCGATACGTCTCTTGTAATACTACGGTTTTCACCCTTCTTCGCAATCTTATCAATTTCGTCAACATAAACAATTCCACGTTGCGCTTTTTCAACATCATAATCACAATTTTGTAACAACTTTAACAAAATATTTTCGACATCTTCACCAACATAACCAGCTTCAGTTAAGGTTGTTGCATCAGCAATCGCAAATGGAACATCCAAAATACGTGCTAAATTTTTTGCTAATAAGGTCTTACCTGAACCGGTTGGTCCAATCATCAAAATATTGCTTTTTTCTAATTCAACATCGTCAGGTTTACGGTCTTTCTTTTTACTGTGTTTTAAATATTGATTGTAATTAATTCTTTTGTAGTGATTATATACAGCAACAGATAAAGTTTTTTTTGCTTCATCTTGTCCGATAATGTATTCATCTAATTTTGCCTTAATCACAGCCGGTGGCAACAAAACTAAATCTTCCGGAGTTGTATGTTCACGATGTGCCAAAAGAACATCAGCACAAGCTTCAATACAATATTCACAGATATAAGCCGACCCCGTCGGACTACCAATGATTTTTTTAACTTCGCGGCTACTACGGCCACAAAAACTACATAAAGTGTTCATCACACCTCCCTTTGAAAACAATGTTAATAGTTAGTTTCCCAAAGCACGTTAGGTTTATACCTCAACCACGCTTTGTAAATACCTGGTCAACTAACCCATATTCTTTTGCTTCGTTTGCTGACATATAGTGATCACGTTCACAATCAGCCATTACTTGATCTTGTGATTTACCACAATTCTCGGCCAAGATTTTTGTTAAACGTTTTTTCAAACGCAAGATATGTTCGGCTTGAATTTGAATATCGGTCGCTTGACCTTGTGCACCACCCAACGGCTGGTGAATCATAATTTCACTATTTGCTAAAGCATAACGTTTTCCCTTTGCGCCAGCTGACAACAAGAAAGCACCCATCGAAGCAGCCATACCAACACAAATTGTAGAAACATCGCACTTGATGTATTGCATTGTATCATAAATCGCAAAACCATCAGTAACAGAGCCCCCTGG
>JAZSAE010000007.1:0-1710 GCA_045601705.1 Clostridia bacterium
GTGATGCTGTGCGTCCAGAGGCTCGTACAAGCATTGATACTTTGCATACAGCACAAATTCAAGTTGTTTTGGTTACTGGTGATGCTCGTGATACTGCAGTGGCTGTGGCTCGTGAAGTTGGCATTTTGGATGAACAAGGAATAGTGTTAACTAGTGATGAATTAAACAATTTGGACGACCACTCGCTTGCCAAAGTGTTACCACGTTTACAGGTTGTTGCTCGTGCTTATCCACAAGATAAAAGTCGGCTTGTTCGCATTGCGCAAAGTTTAAATCTTGTAGTAGGTATGACGGGGGATGGGGTCAATGATGCACCAGCTTTGAAACAAGCCGAACTCGGCTTTGCAATGGGTAGTGGTACCGAAGTTGCTAAGGCTGCTGGTGATATTGTAATTATGGACGACAACATTCAATCGATTACCAAAGCTGTTTCGTTTGGTAGAACCCTGTTTGAAAGTATTCGCAAGTTTTTGGTATTCAAATTGACTATCAACTTTATTGCAATGGTAATTTGTATTTTAGCACCATTGTTTGGTATTGCTGCACCAATTACGGTCATTCAAATGCTGTGGATTAATTTGGTAATGGATACGTTGGCTGGCTTAGCTTTTGGTGGTGAAAAACCAGCACGTATTTATATGAAGCAACCACCAAAGCGCCGTGATGAAAGTTTAATTACTAAACCAATGTGGGGAAAAATTATTTGGGGTAGTGTCTTTGGCAGTTTAGTTTGTATGTGGTTTTTGTTGTCGCCGTACATTCAAAAAGTTGTCGGCAATCAACAAGTTTTTGTTACAGTCTTCTTCACTTTCTTTATGTTTTTAAATATTTGTAATGCATTTAATGCTCGTGCGAACGGTTTAAATTTATTCCGTGGTTTATTTAAAAATAAAGCCTTTCTCATTATTATGGTGGGTATTGTGCTGTCACAGTTTTTAATTATTTTCTTCGGTGGTGGCATCTTCCGTACTGTACCAATTGAATGGGGTTACATCTTATTTGCTGGTATTCTATCTTTGTTAATGTTACCTGCCGAAATGTTTCGCCAATTTTTCTTTGGTACTAAATAATTTGATTTTTACGAACAAACTTCCAATCACCAGTTGGTAAATTGCCTAAACTGATTTTACCTTCTTGTAAACGAATCAAGTGCGTTACCTTAATGCCTAAGGTTTCAAACATTTTACGAATTTGGCGATTGCGACCTTCGTGAATGATAACTTGGATTTGGGTTCGGTCGTGTTTTATATATGTAAAAGATGCTGGTGCTGTTTTGACGCCATCAATTTTTACACCACGAGAAAGTTGTTCTAATTCGCTTTTTGTAACTGGACGGTCAACGGTTGCGTGATAAAGTTTATCGACGTGGGTTGATGGATGCGTTAACTGTTTGGTTAAAGCACCATCGTTTGTTAAGAGCAGTAAACCACAAGTGTGGTAATCCAAACGTCCAATTGGGTATAGTCGAATTGATTTTAATAATTTACTGTATTGTTTTGGGTTTTGATTGATAACATCTAAAACAGTAGGGCGACCTTGTGGGTCATAAGTTGTGGAAACAACACCGGCCGGTTTGTTTAACAAAATATAGACTTTATCTGTTGTCGGCTTGACCGGACGATTATCCACAGTGACTGTTGCATCTTCAGGAATTAAGGTGGCTAAATCGGTAATCACCACGCCATTTAAACGGACACGACCTGCCGTGAC
>JAZSAE010000008.1:0-6624 GCA_045601705.1 Clostridia bacterium
TTTTTTATATTCGCAACTTTTTGCGATAAACGATAAAGATCAATTGCCGTTTTATCTAATTCATCATTAACTATCTGCTTCAAATGCAAACTATCACTGATAGTACCATTATATTGAAATTTTTCATTCAAATCTTTTATAATTTCTCCTACTGGCAAACACATTTTGTCACCTTCATTGCAGATTTTTAAATTCGCATTTTGTTTCAAATAAGTATCACATAAGGTCGCCAATTGATCAAAATTATCTTTACCAAGAATCCGTATAAATCCCTCTACTGGATTTTCACTCAACCTGATTTTTTTCAACTCCGGTAGATAGGTGTTTAAAAAATCCTTCATCACAGGGAATAAAACACTGTAAGTTGATTTTGTTTTATTATGACTAATAATTGCCGGTTTATTTTGTACTCTTCTTTCTTCATCAATCAAAAAAGCCAGCCAGTCATTGACAACCTCTTCTAAAACATCATATTTATCATCACTAGCAACCAACGGATCATCTTTGACAAAACCACCTTGCGTCACGGCGTGACCAAATTCGTGAATCACAGTATCATCCGTCAAACCTTTATATTCGTTAGTGTTTTCTTCATCAACTAAGCTACTTGGTAAAAAAACTGTATCTTGATCATAATAACCACAAATAAAACCTTTTTGTGAAATACGTAACATCTGTTCCAATGTTTTTTTCGAAAAAGTATTTTCCTCAATATTATCTTTTTGGGTAAAACATTCAGGATACAAATTTGTTACAACTGGATCAATTCCAATACCATAAGTATTGTAATTAGTTATATCTACAAAATCCAAATTATTTTGTTTACATTTTTGTTTAATATCAATTTTAACTTTCTTTACAAAATCCCTAACAAACTTCAAATTTTCATTGATTTGTGGATTATCGTGTAAAGTTAATTCACGTGATTCAAATAACTGAATATACTCTTTCAATAAATCCAAAAATTGCTTAAAAAGCATTTGATTGCTAAAAAGACTTTTCATATTATACGACATTAAATTTTTTGCTCTTAGGTCTGTCTTATCAATATTTTTCAATAAAATCTCGTAACATTCAGCAAAAAGTTTCAAATTATCATCAACAATCTTTTCAATCGGAGTCTTTTGTAAGTCAATATTATCAAAGTAATTTAATAAAAAACGCAAAGTAACCGAATCATTCCTTTCAGAAAAATGCTGCGCACGCTCCCCTTCAAGATGTTCCAAGAACTTATCAACCGAACACAAAGAACCAAACATCTGATAAACGAAATTGATTTTTGTATGATTCATACGTTGTAAAATTTTGGCATGATCCTCTTTGTCATAAAAATCTAACAACGATTCACATACATCTTTTTTAATTCTTTGTTCAATTTCACTTTTCGTATTCAATCTTCCCGTTTCAAGATAATTGTTATAAAAAATGTTATTACAAATATGAATAAAATATTCTAACTCAGTTTGAGTATAAGGTAATTCAGTATGCACATTTTGCGTCACAACATCGGTATTATTTTGCATATCCTATATCTTAACATAAAGACACATAGTTGTAAATGATTAACAATCTTTCTGCCAAAGGAAAGACACATACACAATTATTTTTGAAGACAATCAACAGTATCTTCCGTAGCAACAGCTGTATTTTCACAAGTTTGGTCTTGTGTTAATAAATGTTTTACA
This sequence comes from Clostridia bacterium, assembly GCA_045601705.1. Classification (GTDB taxonomy): domain Bacteria; phylum Bacillota; class Clostridia; order Christensenellales; family UBA1242; genus RGIG8050. The sequence continues at coordinate 1,686 of JAZSAE010000008.1, forward strand.
TCTGCACTTGTTAATGGTTTCTTTAATTTTTTAATTGCTACCTTCTGGGCTTTGTCTTTAAATTTCAGAGCTGACTTTGCAAAGACTGGTGCCAACTGACTTAATTTGTGATGCTGATTTTGTTCTAAACGTTGCGCAATCTGATGACTTTGACTCGCTAAAAATAAGTCAATCTTTTTTAATAAAGGTTGTTTCGCCAACGCCTTACGCATCGTTTTCTCCAAAGCAAAATTTGCCGTACTTTCTAACGACTCCATATTTTGAATAAAATAATCAATTGAACCATAAAGGAAAACCCCATTATCTGCCATAAAATCATTGAAATTTTGTTCGTTCTCTTTTAAAGACCGACAAACATCAAGGTCGTGCTTTACCGTTACTAATTCATTACAAAGAACAGCAAACATATCAAAATTTTTGCGACCAATAATACGTGCAAATTCCTCAGCTGGATACTCACGTAATCTTGTTACCTTTAATTCAGGCAAGTACGCCTCCAAAAATTTTCCCATTCGGTCAAATAACAAACTGTACAAAGACTCACTTTCAGAATTAGCAACAATACAGGGTTTCTTTTCTGCCTCTCTCTGTTTTTTTATTAAGATTGAAAAATAATCAGTAATCACTTCGTTAAAGACTTCATTTTGACGCATTTCATCAGAGTAAGTCAGTTTTACCATATTTTTATGGTTTTTTTCAAAACCTTGAAAATCAACTTGATGAACAAACTCGTGCAACAATGTTGCATCATCTGGTTGAATACCAAAATAAACACCATAACCATCATCTTGTAAAGCTAGGCAACCCTGTTGCGTTAACAACCCTTCGGCATTTTCATCATATTGCATTCTTTGGACTAAGGGATCCATTTCAAGACCTAAATCCTCAACGAACAATGCCTCACGTAAATCAAGATTACGACGCTTGCATTCCTTAGCCATATTTATTTTAACTTTTTTTACCAACTTTTCCAAAGTTAAGACTTTTTTATGTACCTCTGGATTATCGCTATATTTCATCATCTGAGCCTGTTTACCTAAGGCCTTAATCTGTTCAACAACAGTACGTGCATACACATCATCTTTCAATATCTTGTCTTTATCAAGTTTCAATTCGTTAATACAATACACTAAACTATATTCTACTCGGTCACTACGCATTAACTTTTGCAATTTTCTCACTGGGTCATAAAACCATCCAGATAACAACTTATTCGCCGACTTAAAGAGTGACGGAGCTTCATATTGAGTATCATAGCGATCATTAAAACGTTTTGTTTTTAAATCAATTAAATATCTACTAATCGTGTTTGATGTCCCATCAATTTGATATACAAAATGTATTTTTGTATTTGCAATTTTTTCGGTCAATTCATCAGCATAGTCATCGCCCCAAAATTGTACAAAAGAATTCGTTACTTCAGTTTTAATATGCTGTTGTATTTCTTCTCTGGTTTTTAATTCGCCAGATTGTAAATAATCACTGTAAAAAAGATTATCGCAGATTTTAATTGCCTCATCAATTTTTTTAGGTGAATACAAATTCAAAATTTTTTTATTTTTCATTAACTTTTGCTATCGATACTTGTCGCAACAAACACCGATATTTTTCCTTTCATCATCAGTATACACTACTGCTACTTACTTTTTCAATACCCACCACAAAAAAAGTCCGTAATTTAACGGACTTTCTTATTATTTAATGCAAATTATTTTTTTGCACGTTCGCCAATAATTTTTTCAGCAACACTCTTTGGAACTTCATCATAGTGGTCGAATACCATATCGAATGTACCACGACCTTGAGTTAATGAACGCAAGTCAGTTGCATAACCGAACAATTCGGACAATGGAACCATAGCGTTAATTACTTGTGTACCTTGACGGCTGTCCATACCTTGCATTTGACCACGGCGTGAAGAAATGTTACCCATAACGTCACCCAAATATTCTTCAGGAGTTTCGATAACCATCTTCATAATAGGTTCAAGTAAAACAGCATTTGCAGCACGCGCACCATCTTTGAAAGCGATTGAACCAGCAGCCTTAAACGCCATTTCCGAACTATCAACATCGTGGTAAGAACCGTCATAAACAGTAACTTTAAAGTCCACAGTTTCGTAACCAGCTAAGACACCTGAACGTTTTGCTTCTTCAATACCTTTGTTAATTGCAGGGATATATTCCTTAGGAATACTTCCACCAACAGTTTTATCTTCAAATACGTAACCTTTACCAGTTTCCAAAGGTTCCATAATAATTTTACAGTGACCATATTGACCGTGACCACCAGATTGTTTAATGTATTTACCTTCAACTTCAACACGTTTACGGATAGTTTCACGGTAAGCAACTTGTGGTTTACCAACGTTAACATCAACTTTGAATTCACGACGTAAACGGTCAACCATAATATCCAAGTGCAATTCGCCCATACCAGCAATAATGGTTTGTGCAGTTTCTGGATCAGTAAATGTTTTGAAAGTTGGGTCTTCTTGAGACAATTTAACCAAAGCAGCAACCATCTTATCTTGCATTTGTTTATTTGCAGGTTCGATAGCGTTTTGAATAACTGGTTCAGCGAAGTTCATACTTTCCAACAATACAGGATTCTTTTCATCGCACAAAGTATCACCAGTTGTTGTATCTTTCAAACCAACAATCGCACCGATATCACCAGCTACCAATTCATCAATTTCTCGACGTTGGTTAGCGTGCATTTGCACAATACGACCAACACGTTCTTTTTTATCTTTGGTACTGTTATAAACATAACTACCAGCTGTTAATTTACCACTGTAAACACGGAAGAAACACAAGCTACCAACGAATGGGTCAGTTGCCACTTTAAACGCTAAACCAGCAAATGGTTCATCATCACTGCTCTTACGTTCAATTTCAGTTTCACCGTCCATCGTTGTACCTTTAATTGCAGGAACATCAATTGGACTTGGCAAGTAATCAACAATCGCATCCAACAATAATTGAACACCTTTGTTTTTGAAAGAAGAACCACACAATACAGGTGTAAATTTCAATGTAACGGTACCTTTACGTAAGCCAGCACGAATTTCTTCTTCGGTGAATTCTTCACCAGCAAAGAATTTTTCCATCAAAGCATCATCAGTTTCTGCAACTGCTTCAATCATATTTGCACGCAATTTCTTTGCTTCATCTAATAATTCAGCTGGAATTTCTTCCTCGATCATATCGGTACCCAAGTCATTGGTGTAAATAATAGCCTTCATAGTAATCAAATCAATGATACCACGGAAGTCTTTTGCTGAACCGATTGGCAATTGTACAGGAACAGGATTTGCTTTCAAACGGTCACGCATAGTTTGCACTGCACGTAAGAAGTTTGCATCATCACGGTCCATTTTATTGATATAAGCAATACGTGGAACTTTGTATTTATTTGCTTGACTCCAAACTTTTTCACTTTGTGGTTGAACACCAGCACGTGCACAGAAAACAGCAACACTACCGTCCAAAACTTTCAAAGAACGTTCAACTTCAACAGTGAAGTCAACGTGACCGGGAGTGTCGATAACGTTAATACGATGATTTTTCCAAAAAACAGTAACACAAGCAGAAGTAATGGTAATCCCACGTTCTTGTTCTTGCACCATCCAGTCAGTAGTTGCACCACCATCGTGTACTTCACCTAACTTATGAGTGTTACCAGTATAATATAGGATACGTTCGGTGGTTGTTGTTTTACCAGCGTCGATGTGCGCCATAATCCCAATATTACGATAGTCTTTTAATTCAGTCGTTCTTGCCATAATTAAATTTTTCCCCTTCTAAATGTTTTTAATTTTATATAGTTAAAAACGTCGGTGTGATTGACCGACGTGCAAACTCGATTTGCTTACCATTTATAATGTGCGAAAGCTTTGTTTGCTTCTGCCATACGGTGCATTTCTTCTTTCTTTTTGAAAGCACCACCGGTTTGGTTATATGCATCAAACAATTCTGCTGTTAAGCAAGCTTCCATACCACGTTCACTACGTTTACGTGCAGCATCAACCAACCAACGGATAGCTAAGGTTTGGCGACGAGCTGGACGTACTTCGCATGGAACTTGGTAATTGCTACCACCCACACGGCGAGCTTTAGTTTCCAAAACAGGCATAACGTTTTCCATTGCTTGGTTAAAAGCTGTCATTGGTTCAACGTTAGTTTTCTTTTGTAATCCTTCCAAAGCATTATAAACGATACCTTGTGCGATACCTTTTTTACCATCCAACATCACTTGGTTAATCAATTTAGTAACCACAGTTGATTTATAAATTGGATCTGGCAAAACTTGTCTTGGTGTAATTCCACTACGTCTTGGCATTATTTCTTCCCCCTCTTCGCACCGTATTTAGAACGGCTTTGATTACGTTTAGCAACACCGGCACAGTCTAACGCACCACGAACGATGTGATAACGTACACCTGGTAAATCTTTAACTTTACCACCACGTACCAAAACAACGCTGTGTTCTTGTAAGTTGTGTCCTTCACCACCAATATAACAAGTACCTTCTTGTTTGTTTGACAAACGTACACGTGCAACTTTACGCAACGCAGAGTTTGGTTTCTTTGGTGTTGTTGTTTTTACTTGCAAACAAGTTCCGCGCTTTTGTGGATTTTGTTCCAAAATTGGCGCCTTGCTTTTGCTAGTGGACTTTTTACGTCCATTTTTGATTAACTGGTTAATCGTAGGCATAGTTTCTCCCTTCTCTAAATGTTATAGATGTTATTTTAACTTTTTTCACAAAACTTGTCAATGTAGTTTTCGTTATTTAAAATTATCAAATTTTATTGATTATATTCTTGAGTGCTTTGTTGTGTATTTTCTTGAACTTGATTTGCTACTTGTTTTTCTGCAACCATTTCTTTTAAGCGACGGTTAAGTGCCAAAGCTTCTTGCGCTTCTTGAAAACCTTT
>JAZSAE010000009.1:0-23025 GCA_045601705.1 Clostridia bacterium
ACTTTATCTTCTTCAACACGACGTTTAATGGTGTCTGTTTCTTTTAAAGCTGTTTCAATGAAACTTGTTGCAAAAGAACGAACTTGTTCTTCTAATTTACTGTCAATTGTATGCAACGCAACTTTGCGTTTTTCTTTGCCAATTTTTTTCGCAATGTTATTTTGGAATTCGCATAAATTTTTAATTTCCTCGTGAGCAAACATAATTGCATCAATCATATCAGCTTCAGTAACTTCATTTGCACCAGCCTCAACCATCAAGACTGCTTCACTTGTACCACTGACCGTTAAATGCAAATCACTTTGACTTTGTTCTAAAGCTGTTGGATTGCAAATAAATTTACCATCAACACGTGCAACTTGTACTGCACCGGTAGGTCCATTCCATGGAATATCACTAATTGTTAAAGCTACGGATGAAGCCAACATACCTAACGGTTCAGGTGCAACATCAGGGTCAACTGACAAAGTTGTTACAACTACTGCTACGTCGTTATGTAAGTTCTTATCAAACAAAGGACGCAAAGGACGATCGATTAAACGACTTGTCAAAATTGCCTTGTCGCCACCACGCCCTTCACGCCTTGTAAATCCGCCAGGAATTTTACCCACTGAATATAATTTTTCTTGAAAATCTACGCCTAAAGGAAAAAAATCAATTCCATCACGTGGTTGATCGGCCATTGTTACGTTTGCCATGATGACTGTTTCACCACAACTAACTAAACATGTTCCGTGTGCCAATCCACATAAAGCGCCTGTTTCCACAGTTACTGTACGATTACCAATCGTTGTTGTCCATTTTTTATTATCCATAAATGCTATTTTATCATAAGTTCACGACTTGTGCAATTTTTTATTCACTTTCTTCTTCATTCGCCTCTTCTCGTTTAGCATGAATGAAACAGAAAAGATGAATAAAAACTGACCAAAGTCTTTTGAAAAATTTGACTACACATGCTTTCATTAAAATTACCCCTTTTTACCGTAGGCGACAATTGCCGATAAATCCGACACCAACACATCTGTTGCATCTTCATTTGGTATTAAGAGTGCCAACCTAAACTGATCACCATTTAAGTTAATTTTTATTTTTTGTACACCATCGGCTGGCTTGACTTGAATATTACGCCGTGTACGATTTGAAGTAATCGTCAATACCAAATTTGTATTAGTCTTTAAAAAGACTTCACGCAAAGTTTGTGTATTCGTTGCATATCCAAGACTAAACCAATCACTTTCCCAGTAACAACTATTACCCTCAACTAAGTTAGCTTTCAAAATATCGCTGTCATCTGATAGGTGTTCCAAAACAAATGTACGACTAATTGTCAACAAGCCATTTTCACAAATAGCCAACAATTTTCCATGATACGGACGAATATCTAAACACAATCCATAATCTGCTGGAATAAAAACTGCATCTTCTAGGAAAGTACCATTTGCCCACTCACCCATCAAATCAACTGAATACGTAATGCGATCACGATCTAACCCTAACAAAAACACTCGATCATTAGATACGGCAATTTGCCGTGGAAAGACTAACTGATCTAATGGTTCAAATTCTTTTTTGTATTTATTGGCAAAGAACAATCCTTCATTATTAGAAGCAAAAATATAAAATCCCCATTGTACAGCGTGATCATAACCATAAGTTGGCTGTGGCTGTTTAAGTGTTAATTGACGAGTACCTTTTAAACCTTCAAGATAATTTGTGTAAATCGTATTTTTCTTTTTGGTACCAACTACGGGCAAGGCGAAGTTGTCCAAGTTAAAACGAACGCTCCGGTAGTTATTGAACTGGCATAATGCGGGATTTACCATGCTGAGCCCTAAACAAACCTGCGTTGTATTTTTCTTGCCAAACTTTCCATTCGTTAAACATACCTGCGACAAATGCGTATTCTGACAAAACACCATAAATCACAGTTGCATTGTCTAAACCATAATCTTCAGGCACAATCCTTGTGCTATCCGAAACTGACCAAATTCCCATTAAAGAATTGAGAACTAAACGTGCGCAAGCAAATAATTGTTGGTAGTTATCGTCATTACTTGTATCTTGCCAATCAATCGTTAAGCCAAGAATTTCATTGGCACTACTAATTAAATCTTTCAAAATCATATTTTACATAGTCCTTTATTTTGGCTTTCATCGCCTGAATTTTTTTTGCTTGTGCTTCAAAAACAGCTGCGTTGCCTTCGTCAATTTCCCGTTCAATGTCATCAGCATTTTCACGTCGAGTACGTTGCGTATATTGCAAAGTACGGACATCTAAGGCATCGAACGGGACGACGAACGCTAATTTACCATGCCAAAATACTTCAAACCTTGCAAATTCACCATTCCAGAAAATCTCATAAAACGGATCAATTTGTAAAATGCGTTCAGCAATATGAAATAGGTCATGATAAATTTTTTGCATTTACTTTACTCCGCTTTCCATTTCAAAGCCGAGAAACCACTACAACGACCTTGCAAGAATGGTTTATCACAAATTAAGTCAGCATACTTAACCAAGGTAGCCATATAACTAGCTTTGCCCGGTTGTTGTTTTAAGATGCTGCCATCTTCGTTTGATAACCAAGTCCAATCACAAAGTTGATGCATTGCAAATGATTTGCTGTTCAAGGCATATAAGTTACCAGCCTTACATCTTACATCGCTGTAAAGAGGAATACCATTGAAAGTAAAACCACGGAAACCACCAGCCAATTCAGCCGTAGCGATGTTTGAACGTGTGTTTTTCAATGATTCAAAAATTGATTTTTTAACACGTGGGTGTGTTAATAAAATATCAGCTGGCATACTTTGGCAATGTTCTTCGTAAAGATCCATAAATTCCAATACAGCTTCTTCATCCAAAACACGCAATTCTGCGCTTTGGTCACGATAGTTGCAAGGAATAATTTCAGGGTTACGATTAACATTTGCGCCATAGAAATTATGCAAGAAAACAGTATCAATACCATTCATATTTGTTTTTTCTTCTTCTACAGCGTGAATATAGTAACGGTCAGCATTACTGTCCATTAAGTTTTCACTCAAAGTAATTGTACCTGCAGGTGCATTGACTTCAGCGATTAAATTATCACCATCAGGATCAGTAAGCCCAATACCAGTATTACTGGTAACTGAGATTTTCATACCTTGAACAAAGTTATTGATGTATTTTTCACCTACATTGATAACTTTACGTTCATTTTCAAACGCAGTATTATCAAAAACTGCTAAAATTTTTGTACCATCACCATAAAGCATATTGGTTAAATTGTTTTGTGCAGCAGAAACCAAATTTTGCATTTCGCCACCTAATAAAGAAGCAAAAGCATTTGGGTCTAAAGATGCAGCTTTTAATGCTTTATCACTGATTTGGAAAGTACCATATAAGTTTTTTAATGGCACAGACAATTCAATGGATTTTTGACCATCGCCAACTGGTAAATCACCAGTTTCTGTACCAGCACCAACTGCAGCCTGTCCATAACGAATACTTACTTTAGCATTTTTACCACTTGCAGTACGAGTGTTTTCTTCAACCATTGTTAAAAATGGGTTCGTTTTTTTATTAATGTCGTTAATCACTGTATCTAAATAGATATTTTTTAACGCATTTTCTGCTGTTGCAATTGTAATCATTTTAGAACTCCTTTTTTGAAATATTCACAAACCAACCGATCGGCTTGCACCAGAGTTGTTGGTTTTTTCGCTTTAGCAAAATCAAAAGCTGACGAAGAACTGGTTAACACCGCAGGCGCCTCCACGCTGTTATGTTCTAATAAATACTCCCGAATAATATCCTCCCGGCTGGGCATGGAGTTTATTTTCTGTTCCAGTTCTTTGTAAGCTTGTGACTTTTTTGTGAACGCACTTTGCAATTCACTATAAGATTTTTGGAGTGCTTTGATATCCACAACGGGTTGTATCTCGGCTTGTTCCAAAGTTACTTCTTCACTATTTTGATTTTCAAGATTATTTTGTTCTGCCATTTTCAACTCCTAAAATTGCTAAGATTTTTTGGCCAACTTGTTCATATACATCTTCGATACTTTGAATTGGTCGACGTAATTGACGTTTTACTAATTCATTATAAATGTTTAATGTACCTTCACCGACAGAAGCACGACTTGCCAAATTAGTTAACAAATCACCACCACAACTAATTGTGTTAAATTCTGTCAATAAACGATCTTCTTCCTTCGTCAATTCGTCTGGAATAATTCCTGCTTCCATAAATTTAGGTTCACGATAACCTTGTTGATAAACAATAATCTTACCCGGACATAATCCATCAATCTCCAAACTATCAATATCCACACTGCCATCTTCCACAGCGACTACACCACAAGCCATACGACTCATAAATTCAGCACGACGATTCTTAATGGCATTATACGCACGTTGAACAGGAATCACACGATCAACGACAGACTTACCAAAAAATTGTCCTGCGACTAATTCGCTCGTCCCACGAACAAAAGGAAAAGGATAAGGCAATGGACCATCATATACCAAACTTTGGTCGCGAATGATTGTTAGTCGTTCACGTGTCCATTTTTCAATTACTAACTGATTATCAACCTTTTTGGCGTGAATAATTGAACCAATTTCAGCTAAGTTAGAAACATCTAACTTATCGGGATAAATTTCAAACGGCGAACAAACAGTGATAACAGGTTCTTGATTAACTTTAGCAACTTTATAAAAAACGGAACCAGTTACCTCTTGCCAAAAATTCCCTTCTTCAATTAAACGTTTAAAACGAATTTTTTCAAAAACAGCCCTAACTAATTCATCGTTTACTTCTGGTTGTACTTCTGCTAAAATCGACAAACGATTTTCAACCAAAGGTCCAATGTGATTAAAACTTTCGGTTGATTGCCAGTAGTACTGTTTTGTGTAATCAACATACTGTTCTCCATTGTAAAAGTTCAAATTGTTTTTCCATTTATTTTCTAAGCCAATACGTGCTTCCTTGCGTGCTTCATAATCGTTTATGATTGCATCAATGATTTGACGTTTACTTTGTTTGCTTTGCATTTCTCCTCCACACCCACATTAAATCACAACTTTTTTGACATTAATCGTTTTCCTGCCAGTCTTTTGATTAAATCTTTTTTTGCTTGCCCTAAACTATTTAATGAAATCACTTGTTCGTGATTGGTACGTTGCCAATCCATCACGATATAACGCAACGCATCTATTGTATGATCGTTAACTTTCTGTGGATGTTCCCCATCGCCCCAATAATAACCACGCAATTCACTGATTAAATAAACACAGTTTTTAAAGACAAAAAGACTACGTTTCCCTTCGGCATTTTTCATTAGCGTTTTCATTTCTAATAAACCTTGCGCAAGATTTTTATTAACATTACTATCAACGCATAAACCGTAATTACGGTATTGCATCGCTGTTGAAACCTCACAGGCAGATGTTTTTTGATTTGCAGCGCTATCAATTAAAATTCGTGTTTTGGTCAAATCCCAACCTAACTCGGAAGTTCGTTCTATAATTGCTGCACTATGTTCTGCGACAGTTTTTCCGGCAACTTCATAATCGCTAACGACATAAAGATTTTCGCCCATCGTTACTACCCACAATACTCCTGTTGGATTACGATATCCAGGGTCAATCGCAATATAATAACCATCTGGCTCCGTAATGAGAAACGGCTCAATAATATTTGCTGAATCAAAATTAGGGAAAACCAAACCTTCTGCAGCAACAAAATGTCCATACTGTCGACTTTCCAAAACATCTGGTGATAAATTTGCAATTAAAAACTGTTTTTCTTCCTGTGTTAAATACGGATTATCATCCCAACTCATCCAAAAGCACGCTAATTCAGCTAAGCGTTCTTGCCTTAAATAAATTCGTTCATAAACCCAACTGCGACCTTTCAACGGTGTCATTGTCACCCAATGCACACCACCACGGTCCAATAAACGTAATAAACACTCATCATAAATATCTTCGGGTGGTTCTTCATCAAACCACACATAATCCAATGAAACACCTTGAAAACGTTCTCGTCCTTGCTCACAATTACGAAAACCAATTTTACTCACCGTACCAAAAACATTGCGTACCAAAATAAAATCAATCACGCCATGAGCTGGCGCAAACGAACTTCCCGACACCATCACTGTTTTCACAATCCATTCCGGTGGTAGATACTGTAAAATTTTTGCTTGTGCAACATCACGTTGTACCTGACGAGTTAAACTAACAACCCAACCATCACATGCGTGTTCAATCTTAACAAATGGATGTAAGCCTGTTGCATACCAAATTGTTTCCATTGCTCCACAAACACTTTTTCCTGTGCGATTACCACCAAAGACAAAACGACTTTTTGCCAAGGATTGATGAAAGGCTAACTGCTTTTGATGTTGTCGTGGTTGATTTTTTGTTTTTATTAAAGTTTCGTTACTGGTAGATCGAACTCGTTGTTGAACCTTTAAATTAGGCCAATCATTATAAAGCAATAACGGTGCATCACCTGACAAACTTTTTAGATTAATGACATCATTTTCCATATTTCTCTCCATAAAAAAATATACTATGGCGCTATGTATCCTTTGTATTTTTACATTTGTTTAATTGCATCTGTTGCAAGTTTAATTGCTTTAATTTTGCTTGCTGTTTTTCCAATCAATTTTACGTTTGTCCCCAAAGCACCAAAGACACAAAAAACTATAGTGCGTCAACATAAAGCACGCAGTCCAACACCACCACACTTACAAACGTTATCGTACTGGGATGCTTTAAATGATGACAATGAAGATCTCTAAACCATAGCACACAAAAAAGCAGCTACATCAAGTAACTGCCACTAAAAATTTAGAAAGTTGCTTTAACGGAAATCATTAAAAGCAGGTTTTCGAACAATTTGTTGTGCTACTTCAAGAGCGTGTTTTTCAATTCGTGAAATATAACTACGACTAATGTTTAGTTGTTTAGCAACTTCACGTTGTGGCAAAGCAATGTGATCATTCAAGCCATAACGTAAACTAATAATTTTAAATTCTCGTTCGTTTAATGCTTTACGCAATTCAACAACTAATTTTTTTAATAAATGTTGATGCATTGCAATGTCAATATCAGAATGTTCACGATCTTCGGTAATAATATCGACCAAAGAAATTTCATTACCATCATGATCATCACCAAGGCTTTCGTTCAAAGAACCAACTTGCTGATGCTTTTTTGAAACACGGAGAAACATTAAAACTTCATTTTCAATACAACGAGAAGCATACGTAGAAATTTGTGTGCCTTTGTCTGCTTTAAAAGAATTGATAGCTTTAATCAATCCAATTGTTCCACACGAAATTAAATCATCGGCTTCGGCTGCCCCATTATATTTTTTTACAACGTGTGCAACTAAACGCAAGTTATGACGAATTAAAACGTCCTTAGCTTCCATATCGCCCTGCCAAAATTTTTGAAAATAAACAAGTTCATCTTTTTTGGACAAAGGTTTTGGAAAAGAGTTTTTATCATTTACCAGCCCCGAGAAAAAAAGTACTTTGCTTAAAAACGTGATGAAATTCTCAAAAATCATACCACACTCTATATGCAGTGGCGTAAGAAAGTGTGACTATAACAAGATGCAAATAATGCCGCCTTTGCCGTTATTCACTACCTTGCCAATAGTACGTTTCATTTGTTTCATTGCATTGGCAGGCATATTGGCAATTTTTGCACCAACACCTTCTTGCATAATTTCATCAAGCGACTTACCGAAAATCGGCGTTTGCCAAACAGCTTCTTTATTGGTTTGATATTCTCGTTCCAAAAATTCCAACATTTCTTTGGATTGTTCTTGTGTACCAATGGTCGGTGTTACTTCAGTACCAACATCAACTTTGATAATGTGTAAACTCGGAGCAGTTGCACGCAGTTTTAAACCATAATTACGACCGTGTCTGTACAAACGTGGTGTGTCTAGTTTATAACTGTCCAAGGTTGGTACAACCACACCATACCCTTTGGTTTCTGCATCATCAATGGCATCTTTTAACTTGTCATATTCTTTAGCCTTACCAGCAGCTTTTTGAATGTATGCCATTAAGTGTTGTTCATTTTCAATATTTAATCCACTTTCCTGAGAAATCAATTTAAAATACAAATCATTCTTTGGAACTAAATTATAAATGATTGTTCCCGTGGCAACATCAATTTCACTAGTCTCAACAGCAGCAAAATAAGGACTATCAGTACAAATTGTTGCCGGATGATTGTCAGCAATTCTTTTAACAGTTTTTGTATAACGGCGTAACCTTTCAACAGCGTCAACAATTACAGTATGATTTGATGGCATTACTTGTAACCACTTTGGCATATTTACTTTAAAACCCGTAACGGGAAAATCTGCTAATACCCCATTAAAGATAGCTGTAATATCATCGGTTCCTAAATTTTCTAAATCTAATCCCAAAACTTGAACACTGAACTTTTCACGAATTTCGTTACAAATATTTTGACAATTTTCACTGTTTGGTTCTTTGCTGTTAACAACAACGACAAAAGGTTTACCATACTGCTTTAATTCAAAAATAACTTTAGCTTCGGCTGTTAAATAATTTTCACGTGGCAAATCTGTAATCGTACCATCAGTCGTAACAACCACAGCAATGGTACTATGGTCAACAATCACTTTACGTGTACCAATCTCAGCAGCCTGATCAAACGGCATTTCAACATCACTCCACGGTGTTTTGACATTACGAATGTGTCCTCCTTCTTCTAGGCCACTAACACCATCAACCATATACCCCACACAGTCAATCATACGAACACGCATACTAGCATCGCCAATTTTAATGTTCACAGCACGACTTGGCACAAATTTTGGCTGCGTAGTCATTACTGCTGTTCCATCAGCTGATTGTGGTAATTCATCAATTACTCTTTGTTGCTCATAACTGTTTTCAATATTTGGAATTGCCAGTTGTTGCATAAACTTTGTGATAAAAGTTGACTTTCCACAACGAACTGGCCCAACAACTCCCAAATAAATGTCACCATTGGTACGGGTTGCAATGTTTTCAAAAACCTGATTATTCATAGCCATAATTATGAATAATCTTTTTTAGTTATAACTTGATTTTTTATTTTGCAGGTTCTGAGTTATCTACTTCTGCATCTTTACTAGTAGGTTTATCTTTCTTTAAAATAAATTTATTTTCCTTACCGTGAAACAAACGGAAAATATTATTACGATGTGAATATACAATCAATAATACACATACACAATACATCACAATCACTGGCACGGTTAATGGCGCATCAAACCACAATGATAAACCTGCCCAAGTAATAACACCCATTACCGTTGACAAAGACATAATATGGGTAATTGCTAATAAAGGAATGTAAATTGCAGCAACAATTAACATTACTAATGGATTTAAAAAGAAAGATAACCCCATCCATGTTGCCAAACCTTTTCCACCTTTAAAACCATACCAAACAGGGAAAATAGATCCAAAGACAGCACTTAATCCCATTGCTAAAATAATAATGTAATGCGCTTCTTGATAAAAAGTAAATACCCCATTATAAAGACTGACAAACAAATAACCCAATGCAGAAACACTGGCACATTTTAAACACTCCAAAATTGTAACCAATAAGAACCATTTGAAACCCATAGCACGCCCAACATTCGTTGCACCAGCATTGCCGGAACCAACTTTTGATAAATCGACGTGTCTTATTTTTGTTATAAACTTGGAAACATTAAAACCACCGATTAAGTAGGCAATTGGACAAAGTAAAAACAACCACCAAAACATTATTCCTTCTCCCGATTTCTTAAAAGAATTCTAACAGGCGTTCCTGAAAAGTCAACCGATTTACGGAGTGTATTTTCCAAGTAACGTAGATAAGATTTCCCTACAATATTTTTATTATTGACAAACAACGCAAATGTCGGAGGTGCAACTGAAACTTGAGTTGCATACAAGAATTTAGGACGTTGACCTGATTTAAAAGGAGGTGGTGTCATTGCCACAGCATCTAAAATCAAATCATTTAATTGTCCAGTTGTGATACGCTTTTCAGTATTAACCAAAACACGTTCCACAGTTGACATAACTTCACCGATACGTTGCCCTGTTAAAGCCGAAATATATATAGCTTGGAAGTAAGGCATAAAAGCTAAATCGGCCGCCAGTTTTTTCGCAAATTCTAATTGAGTGTAACTATCTTTTACAACTAAATCCCACTTATTAATGACAATAACTGATGGACGACCTGCTTCGTGAATATAACCTGCCAAGCGTACATCTTGTTCGGTAATACCTTGTGTAGCATCAATCACCAATAAAACAACATCACTGTTTTTAATACAATGAATCGCACGTAATACACTGTAATATTCTACTGTTTCAACTTCAACGCTACGTTTACGACGAATACCTGCCGTATCGGTTAAAATATAAGGTTTATTACAATAATTAAAAGGACTGTCAATTGCGTCACGTGTAGTTCCTGCAACATCACTAACCATCACACGTTTTTCACCTAACAACGCATTAACCAAAGAACTTTTACCTGCATTAGGTCGACCAATAATAGCAATTCTTTTTACATCTTTGGCAGGTTGTTGACGTAATAAATTTTTAATACGTAACTTTTGAACAATTTCGTCCAATAAATCACCTAACCCAGTTTTTTGTGCACAAGAAACTGGCAAAGGATCACCAACTCCTAAACGATAAAATTCAGCCAAAGTGTTGTCCTTTAATTGTTGATTATCTAATTTATTTACACACAAAACTAATGGTTTACCATAAGTACGTAACAGTTTAACAACCTTCATATCATCGCCCGTTACACCGACCATACCATCAACAACAAAAACAACAACATCAGCAATACCAACAGCAATTTCAACTTGTTCTTTTATATGTGCATTAAAAGCACCTTCTTCAAACGAAACGCCACCAGTATCTACCAAAGAAAAATTATTACCTGCCCACTCACAATCAGCATAAATACGATCACGAGTTACCCCAGGCATATCATCAACAATACTGTGTCCGTTTTCAGAAATTGTATTAAATAAGGTTGATTTTCCAACATTAGGACGTCCAACCAACGCAACAACCGGAGTCTTAGCCAACTTGCACCACCTTTAAGCCTGCATATTGAGCAATTGCATCACTGTGTTTATCTGGATAACCATATTTGTAATATACGGTATCGACACCAATTACAGCCAAGTTTTTCATACAAATAATACAAGGACGATGAGAACAATAAACTGTTGCCCCTTTCAAGGCAATACCATCTCGTGCAGCTTCACACACACAACGAGTTTCTGCACAAACGGCATTACAAAAACCAGCCGACGTTCCACTTGGAATTTTGTGAATTTCACGTAAACACCCACCAACTTCGGCACAACTTGCCGCACCTTCCACTACACCATTGACGGCAGAAACTAAAACTTTATCATCACGCACCATTACACAGCCAACGTGATTACGTCCACAATGTGATGTCTTTGCCAAATCAAGTGCCATTTGCATATAGTCCATTGCTAAATTATACCTGAAAATTGAGTGGCAGTAAAATGATTGTTTTTCAACTTCTCGTGTTATGTTACGGCCAAGGAGATGAAAAAAAATGAAAATTAAACCATTGTTTGACCGGGTTCTGTGTAAACCCGTCATTGAAAGAACAAGCCAAGGTGGTATTTATATACCGACCACTAATTCAGAACGTCATCAAATTATGACGGTCGTTGAAGTTGGCGAAGCATCACCAGTATCAATTAACGATAAAATTATCATTAACAAATATGCAGGTGCAGAAATTTTAGCCAACAACGAAAAATTGTATTTAGTACAAAACTTTGACATTATCGGGGTGATTTATGAATAAAGCACAAAAATCACTTTACCGTGGAGTCAATAAATTAAATAATATTGTCAAAATTACAATTGGTCCAAACGGACGCAATGTAATTATCGACCGTAAAAATGGTAGTCCACTTATAACAAATGACGGCGTTACAATAGCGAAACAAATTACTTTACCAAACAGGCACGAAAATCTTGGCGCTGACGTAATCAAACAAGCTAGTCTAAAAACAAATACCGAAGCTGGCGATGGAACAACTTCGGCAATTGTCTTGGCAACAGCTATTACTAACCAAGCAAGAAAAGCTATTACTTTGGGTCATCAGCCAATCAAAATCAAAGATGCTTTGTTTGACGCAGCACGAAAGGCTTTGGAAATCTTACCAAATTATGTACGACAAATCCATAAATACGATGACCTACGCCGTGTGGCAATTAACAGTTGTGCTAATGAAGAAGATGGTACAATGGTTGCTAAAGCTTTATCAAAGGTTGGACCTGATGGCTTAATTTCGTTAGAAATGAACCAAACAGGTACGACACAATTAACATTCACTAACGGTGTAAAACTACCAGCAAATATAACTTCACCTTATTTACAAACTAAAACACTTCACGACGTGAAAGTTTTAGTAACTGATGGTACAATTAAAACGATTCAAGAAATACTGCCAATTTTAGAAGATGCCATACAAAATCATTCAGCACTACTACTAATTGCTGACGACTATTCTAATGAAGTTGTCAATGCGTTAGTATTAAATCGTGCAAAAGCTGGTTTAGAAATTGTTGCTGTACGTTCGACTGCAATTACAGATTGTGCTGTAATTACAAATGCAACTTTAATTTCACCACAAAACGATTTAACCTTACCACAAGCCACAGTTAAACATTTAGGACACGCTAGCCAAATCATTTTCGATAATGATAGTATGGTTATTTTAAGTAATCAAAAAAGTGATAATTTCGAAGCACATATCGAAATTTTAAAAAACGAACTTGCCTCTGCCGAAGATGATTACAAACGAACTCGCCTAAAAGAAAGAATTGCCAACTTAACGGCAACAGCTGGCTTAATTAGCATTGGTTGTCCTACCGAAGCTGCGACAATGGAAAAACGTTTACGAATTGAAGATGCTGTCGCCGCAACAACAAACGCAATGCGTGATGGTGTTGTCATTGGAGGTGGCATAACCTATCTCAACATTGCCAAAGAACTAAACGGCAACAATATTGGTGAACGAATTTTAAAACGTGCCCTACCTGCAATTTATCACCAAATCAATCGTAACTATCGTTTTAACCCTAAAACTTGTGAGGTAATTGATGCAGCAACGGTCATCAAAAGTGTTATCAAAAATGCAACATCAGCCGCCGCAATTCTTATCACGACTGGAACAATTATTTCGAACGAGATTTAAATAACATTCCAATAACCAAGCCGGAAACAATAGCAACGGCAATACCCGCCGACATTGCTGTTAATCCACCACTAAAAATTCCCAAGAAACCATATTTGTCAATGTTTTCAAAAGTACCTTTTACCAACCCAGCACCAAATCCAGTAATCGGTGTAGTAACACCTGCACCAGCAAATTTTTTCAAAGGCTCAAAAACGGTACATACTTGTAACAATGCACCCAATACAACAAACGTTACAAGGATACGTGCTGGCGTCCAGTTAGTTTTCAAAATTAACAACTGACCCAATAGACAAATAAAACCACCAATCAAAAACGCCCACAAAAAATTCATTCTGTTACCTCCTCGATGACAACAGCGTTCGCAATGCCAGGAATTGATTCACCTTGAAAACACGTTGTCGGTGACAATAAAGCACCTGTTGCCATAAATAAAACTTTATGATATTCACCACGTTGAAACTTATCAAAAATAAAGCCGTTCAACGTTACAGCACTACATCCACAACCAGAGCCACCCATATCAACTTTTTGTTCGCCATAATAAATTAACTTACCACAATCAAAATAATTCTCGCCCAAATCATAGCCTTTTTCTTTGAGTAAATCACGTAAGGCTTCTTCCCCAATTTGTCCTAAATCGCCAGAAAATATAGCATCATAATCTGAAGGTTTGGTGTTTGTATTTTGAAAATGACGCTCTAAAGTATCAGCAGCTGCCGGAGCCATACAAGCACCCATATTATTAACATCTTTAATTCCATAATCAATAACTCGCCCAATCGTTGCACAAGTAACAGCTAATTTAGAAGATTGAGAATCTGATAAAACTGTTGCACCTGCTCCTGTTACTGTCCACTGTGCTGTTGGTGGTCTTTGATTACCAAATTCCAACGGTGTACGATATTGCCTTTCAGCTGTGGCAAAATGCGAACCAGCTGCAGCAACTGTCGTATGTACTAATCCAGAATCAACAAAAGTTGCCGCCGTAATTAAAGACAAAGCCATCGTAGAACACGCTCCATAAATTCCAACGTAAGGCAACCCAATTTCACGCATTGCAAAAGATGAAGATACAATTTGATTTAACAAATCGCCGGCAAAGACAACATCAGGTTGTACACCGGCTTTTTGAATTGCACCTTGAATAGCAGTAACAAAAAATTTACGTTCCGACATTTCGTGTGTTTTTTCACCAAAATATTCATCTTGCACAATTTGCGAAAATGTTTCACGTAAAGGACCTTCCCCTTCTTTTTTACCAGCAACAGAATACCAACCAATAATTTTTGGTTTTCGTTGAAAAAAAATTGTACTCATAAAAATAACCCCACAATAAAATATCCAAACCCACACAACATTGCGATAGCAACACCAACGACAATCACTGGTCCAGCAATTTTAAACATATTGGCACAAGTTCCAAAAATAATTCCTTCCTTTCGAAATTCCATTGCCGCACTGGTAATACTGTTAGAAAAACCAGTAATCGGAACAATCGACCCACCACCAGAAAAGTAGCCAATCTTATCATAAACACCAATCCCAGTTAAAATTGAAGCCAATAAAATTAGCGAACAAGAGACTAATGCCCCAATTTGTGTTTGGTCATATCCCGGTAACCACACTTGATACAAAGCACCGAGACCTTCCCCTAGTAAACAAATCAAACCACCCACCAGAAAAGCACGAAAGAGCGAACTCCATACTTTGCTTTTCGGTGTAATTTTTTTGATATACGCAGCGTATTCCTGTTTGTTCATACGCTAATTATTGCCAAATTTAAGTAAACAATACGATGGGTTCGCCTTTTTTTACAACAGTATCAACTACCGGAAATGAACCATTAACAGTATCACCTTCCCCTGCAATTTCAACAAAGAAACCAGTTTTTTCTAACAACAAAACTGCTGATTCAACAGGCATTCCGGTAACGACAGGAACAGTAATCATCTCAACACCTATTCCATTGTTATATTCAGGATTAAAAGGAAATTTTTGATAAGCTGTAATTTGTTGAAAGATTTCCCCCACATAAGGCGCAGCGACAATACTTCCATAATATACTCCTGTACTCGGCTCATCCACATAAAGGTAACAAGCATAACGTGGTTTGTTTTCAACTGATAAGTAGCCTAAAAATGAAGATACATATTTACCAGCAGCAATATGACCATCAGCGTATTTCTGTGCTGTTCCAGTTTTGCCACCAATTTGATATCCTGCAACGGCGGCTTTCTTACCACTTCCCTGATTTACTACACCATACAATAATTGACTCAAAGTTACACTAGTTTGTGCAGATACAACTCGCTCTTTAACATTAGACGATAAAACGGTTTGTCCGATTTGCTGAACGAAACGAGGCGTACGCAAGATACCATCACCAACCAAAGCACTAACTGTCGCAATAAATTGAATTGGCGAAACAGCAATAGCTTGTCCAAAACCAATACGTGCTAAATCTACTTCACGAACGTGTTTCTCGTTTAATAATAAACCAGACGGCTCACCATAAAAATCAACACCAGACTTTTGTCCAATGCCAAACTTACGGAGATAATGATAATAACGTTCAACGCCTAAACGTAATGCCAAATCCATAAAGACGCAGTTACAAGAATTGTTAACACCTTCTGCCAAACTTTGTGTTCCGTGCCCTTTAGTTTTCCAACATTTAATGCGTTCACCGGCAATAGTACGACTACCACTACAACTAAAATGGTCATCTAAACTGACAACGCCTTCTTCCAAGGCTGCTGCCAATGTAATAATTTTGAAAGTTGAACCAGGCTCTAAAACATTGATAATTGGCGAATTTTTAATTTGTGTCAGTAAGGCGACAATATCATCACGGGGTTGCTCATTTAAATCATAAAAAGGAGCACTGGCCGAAGCAACAACACCACCAGTGGTAATATCATAAACTAGGGCTGCCACAGTCTTGGCCTGATGTTCAATGTAAGCACGAGCAATAACGTTTTGAACAATATTTTGAATACCAGCATCAAGATTTAAATATAAGTTTTGTCCAGCAACAGCTGGTACATAATACTCTTGTCCGTCTTTGATTTTAATTCCACGTAAGTCACTTTGCGTAGCAATGCGTCCATCAATTCCACGCAAAGCATCATCATAATAAGCTTCTAATCCTTCCTGTCCGTGATTATCCACACTTACAATACCTAATACCTGAGCACCGACGCTACCAATTGGATAATTACGTTGATAAGTTTGGCTTAAATAAATGCCGTCAAGGTTGGCAGCCACTAATTGCATTGCTGTTGCTTTATCGACCTGCATCTTGATTAACCACTCACTTACCGTCTTACTGTTGGCTTTTTGCAAAACACGTTCATAAGATAAGTTCAAAATTTCGGCCAAAGTACGTGCTGTTTTTTCTTTATCTTTTACAGCAACCGGACGCAAGTAAACACTGTATGTTAAGGATGAAGTCGCTAATGTTAAACCATTACGGTCATAAATCGTACCACGTTCAGCCATCAAAGGTAAATCACGATACCACTGGTCAGCAGCACGTACTTTCAAAGCCTGTCCGGTAAAAATTTGTAACCAAATTAAGCGACCACTTAACACAACAATAATTGCCATAGCAATGCAAAAAAAAGCGAACAATCGTCGCTTTTCACTTGTAGCCGTATAAAGTCGCATATCAATGTATATGGAACACGTAATCAAAGATTAACTAAAGAAATTACTCAATGAATGACACAACCAATCAAAAAAACTACTTGCTTCATTAGTTGTTGATATTGCAGCACTAGATTCACTAGCAACATAATGCACATTATGATTATTTGTTTGCAGATCATTATCAACTGCTTGACGAGCTTTTTCCAAATTATTTTTTTCTTGATTCAATGTTTGATGCAAAGCTGTTGATTCTTCCATTAGAGCATTGACTTGAGTTGATGTTGAAAACAAACTAACAATATTTACAACACATAAGATACTCATCAACAAAAAGATAGTTGCAATAATAGTTGCAGCAACAATCGTTGAATTTTTAAATTTCACAACGTATTGTGTGTTTTCTTCTAATTCAGTATCAAAAATACTGGTTGGTGCAGCCACGGTTGCCACTTCTTGTGCAACAGTCTCAGTCGCAACTGGTGTAGTAACTGATGTTGTCGCAACAGCCGACGTTAAGTAATCACTGCTGTCAATATAAGGACGAATAACTTGTGGTTCCGTTGCAACTTTTACTTCGTCGAAACTTTTGTAAGGTTTGAATTGGACCTTTTCAACTGGTCTTTGAACAGGCATTGGTTCAGGATTATGATAGGTAGCAAAAGTTGGACGAACTGACGCTTTAGCACCAGATTCTCTTGGTAAAATATCAACACTCTCTTCAACTACTGGTTTTGCGATTGTTGTTTGAGGTTCTCTGGCATACAAAATAGCAGCCGCTTCTTCCTTGGCTGATATAATCCCGGGACTTTCAACAGTTGTTGCCATTACCCTCCTATAACTTACAAATCACACGCAGTTTTGCTGATGAACTGCGTGGATTGAGTCTAGTCTCTTCTATTGTCGGACAAATTGGTTTCTTTGTCAACAATTTTACACTTGCATGATGTTGGCAAATACACTGTGGAATTTTTGGTGGACAGATACAATCAGTCGCAGCAAGTTTAAAAGTTTGTTTCACTATACGGTCTTCAAGACTATGGAAACTAATCACAGCCAATCGACCATTCGGTTTCAACATTTCAATCGCTCCATCTAAAAACTTTTGAATACTTTCCAACTCTTGATTAACTTCAATTCTAATTGCTTGAAAAGTACGCTTTGCAGGATGTCCCCCTGTTTTACCATAGCCAGACGGTACAGCATTTTTTATAACTTCTACCAAATGTCCTGTGCTTTTTATTGGACGTGCAGCAACAATTGCAGCAGCAATACGACGAGCATATCGCTCTTCGCCATACTTCCAAATTAAATCTGCTAATCTACTTTCCGGATAACCATTCACCACAGTGTCAGCAGTTCTGGTTTCATCGGTATCCATACGCATATCCAAAGGTGCATCTTGTGTATAAGAAAAACCACGCTCTTGTGTATCAATCTGGTGAGATGAAACACCAAAGTCAGCCAAGATTGCATCAACATGATTGATACCAAGACTTTTTAAAATATCAGTTATATCACAAAAATTACATTTAATTAAACGCACTTCCACAGGTGCTTCGGCCAAAACATTTGCACTAAAACGCAAAGCGGTAGTATCTCGATCTAAACCGACCAAGGTACCACCGCTGATTCTTTTTACAATTTCACGACTGTGTCCTGCACCACCAAGTGTTGCATCAACTACAACCATATTTTTCTTTAAGTTTAAAGTTTCCAAACATTCGTTCAACAAAACTGGTACGTGTTGAAAATTAAGTATGCTTGGATCAATAACGTCCCCATTCATCATTAACCCAAGCCTCCCTAATGTTTAATTGTATACCTTACTGCGATATGATGCAACTTTTTTATAACTATCTCCACGAATATCAGCATCCAAGGCTTGTAACAACTGTGCCGTGCGTTTATCAACACTCTTTGGCATTTCAACAAATACCTTTACTATTAAATCGCCCGTGCCAACAGCACGTAACTTTTTAACACCTTTACCACGAATACGGTGGATGGCTCCGTTTTGTGTATTCGCAGGAATTTCCAAATCCATTGTGCCACCAACGACAGGAATCTTTACTTTTGTTCCCAAAATTGCTTGCGTAAATGTAATTGGTAATTCCATATACAAATCAAAATCTTCACGCATCAAAATCGGATGCTTCGCAACGTGAATACGAATATGCAAATCACCAGCAACACCATTTGCACCATCTGCCATATTACCTTCACCAGTAATAGTCATTGTTTGTCCGTCGTTAATACCTGCTGGAATCTTAACTTCATAAGAAACTTGTTTTTTGAAGTTGCCTTTACCACTACATGATTTACATTTTTCCGTAATGACTTTACCACTACCGTGACAAACTGGACAAGCAACAACATTTTCAATAACACCAAAAGCGCTCAAACGTTGCGTTTGTTTAACTTGACCTGCACCATGACAATAACTACAAGTTTGCAAGCTATTATCATCTTTCGCACCAGTACCGTGACAGTCTGGACAACGTTCATTACGATTGAAGACAATATTCTTGGTTACACCATTGCAACTTTCTTCGAAAGAAATATCAGCATCAATTACAATATCACTGCCACGTGCCGCACGAGTTCGACCAGAACGACGTCCGAACAATCCATCAATACCTTGGTCAAAAAGATTTTCAAAGATATCACCAAAACCACCAAAACCACTGAAATCAAAACCACCAAAACCAGCACCTCCACCACCAAAGGTTGGTCCTTCGGCTGAACCAAAACGGTCAAAGTTAGCTTTCTTTTTTGGGTCGTTAAGAATTTCATAAGCAGAATTGACTTCTTTAAATTTTTCTTCTGCTTCTTTATTATTTGGATTTAAATCAGGGTGGTATTTTTTCGCTAAACGGCGATATGCCGACTTTATTTCGTCGGCACTCGCGTTTTTGCTCACTCCTAATGTTTCGTATGGATTATTAGCCATGATTAACTAATATGCACATCATCGTTAGAATCTGCGCCTGTTGCTCCTTCTTGTGTTGCACCTTGTGGGTTAGCACTTTGGTACAATTTCATTACGATAGCTTGTGTTGATTGAGTAAATTCACCCATTTTCTTTTTAATGCTTTCAACATCATTATCATCAGCAATGTCTTTTTTGAATTTTTCTACAGCATCGGTCAAAACTTTTTTATCATCGTCGGTTAATTTATCGCTACTTTCACGTAACAATTTTTCAATACCGAAGATTGCACCATCAGCCATATTTTTTGTATCAACTAATTCTTTACGTTTTTGGTCTTCTTCTGCGTTTGCTTCAGCTTCTTTAATTGCTTTATCAATATCTTCCTTGCTCATATTTGAACTGCTGGTAATTGTAATTGATTGAGATTTATTTGTACCCAAATCCTTTGCAGATACAGAAACAATACCATTAGCGTCAATATCAAATGTAACTTCAATTTGTGGTACACCACGTGGAGCTGGTGGAATATCAGTCAACATAAAGCGTCCCAAAGTTTTGTTATCTGCAGCAAATTCACGTTCACCTTGTAATACGTGGATATCAACACCAGGTTGATTATCAGCCGCCGTTGAGAATACTTGGCTCTTTTTAGTTGGAATGGTTGTATTACGTTCAATTAACTTAGTACATACGCCACCCAAAGTTTCAATACCTAAGGATAATGGTGTTACGTCTAACAATAAAACGTCTTTAACATCACCAGCCAAAACACCACCTTGAATTGCAGCACCGATTGAAACACATTCATCTGGATTAACGCCTTTGAATGGTTCTTTACCAGTTTTCTTTTTCAATGCTTCAACAACAGCAGGAATACGTGTTGAACCACCAACCAAGATTACTTTTGAAATATCACTCAAAGTTAATTTAGCGTCTTTCAAACAAGCATCAACTGACAATAATGAACGATCAATCAAATCTTTGGTCATATCTTCGAATTTAGCACGGGTTAAATCATATTCTAAGTGTTTTGGACCATTTGCATCAGCCGTAATGTATGCTTCACTGATAGTAGTTTTAGTCATACCACTTAAATCAATTTTTGCTTTTTCAGCTGCTTGTTTCAAACGTTGAACAGCCATTTTATCTTTGCTTAAATCAATGCCTTCTTTTGCTTTGAAATCACTGATTAACAAATCCATAATGCGTTGGTCAAAATCATCACCACCCAAATGTGTATCACCGTTGGTTGCCAAAACTTCGAAAACACCGTCACCTAATTCCAAGATAGAAACGTCGAATGTTCCACCACCCAAGTCATAAACCAAGATTTTTTCTTTAGCAACGCCTTCTTTATCCAAACCATAAGCCAATGCAGCAGCTGTTGGTTCGTTAATAATACGCATAACTTCTAAACCTGCAATTTTACCAGCATCTTTGGTTGCTTGTCGTTGACTGTCGTTGAAATATGCAGGAACAGTAATAACAGCCTTTTCAACTTTTGCACCCAAATAAGCTTCGGCGTCATTTTTTAATTTAGTTAAAATCATTGCTGAAATTTCTTGTGGAGTGTATTTTTTACCACCCATTGATACTTTTTCTGCAGTACCCATTTTACGTTTAATTGAGATAATTGTATCTTCAGCATTTGAAACGGCTTGACGTTTTGCGACTTGACCGACAATACGTTCACCTGATTTGGTAACCCCTACTACTGATGGAGTGGTACGTCCACCTTCACTGTTGGTAATAACCACAGTTTCATTGCCTTCGACAACAGAAACACAACTATTTGTTGTTCCTAAGTCGATACCGATAATTTTGTTTGTTGTTTTCATTTTTTACTCCTTTTTTTCTTTTTTATATTTTACTTTGAGATAAATTTTTTATGAGAATTAAGATCCAGAAACTTTTACCATAGAAGGTCGTAACAAGCGTCCGTGGAAAGTGAAACCAGTTTGCCATTCTTCCAAAATTTGGTCTGGCTCAACACCGTCAACTTTTTCCACAGCAACAGCATTGTGCAATTTTGGATCAAACGCTTGGTCTTTGGTAACAATTGCTTCAATTCCTAATTTTTGGAAAAGGTCGTCCAACTTTTTACGAATGATTTCGAATCCGGCTAAGTCGGCTGGATCAGCAATTTTTTTACCGGCTTCCACTACTCCGTCATAAACTGGCAAAAGTAGGTTAATGACATACGATTGTCCATCTTGGAAAGCCGCAGTTACCGCATTTTGATTACGGCGTTTGTAATTTTCAAATTCTGCTTTTTGGTATTTTGCCAAATCTAAATTTTCTTTAACTTTGGCTTCTAATTCTGCAATTAGCTTCGCCGTATCAGAAACCGTGTCCGTTGTTGACACTTCTTCTGTGGTTTCAGTAACTTCATTTTTTTCCTTCATCTTTACCTCCTGTTTGATTTACTAATAGACGTTGTTCTTTGGTTTGAGATAACAACGCATACAAGGCGATAATCAACTGTTTGTAATCAATGCGATCAGGTCCAACTAAACCAATACTTGCAACGTTTTCACCACACACATTGTAATTAAACTTAATGATTGAACTATCTGCTAACAACTCGTCATCAATTTCTGCACCAATTACCACAGTATCTTCAGCATCTAATGCTTTGCACATCGTAGCATCATCACTCACAGCTTTACTAATTTGACGCACCCTTTCAATATTGTTGTATTCAGGAATTTCCAATAATTTAATTGTGTTCAAATTACGGTCAATGTTGGTGTCGATAAATTTTTCTAATTGTCGACTAATACTTTGGCACAGCTCACCGAAAAATGTTAAATCTTTTTTAATACTTTCGGCAATGGTCGTAAGGTTGTCTAACATTTGTTGTAAAGTCAAACCACGAACTTTTGTATTGAGCGCCGCACTTGCATCTTCGGCTTGTTTGTTTGTTAATGGTTCAACTGTATGTAAAGTACCATTCAAACTACCAGCACTGGTCTTAATTAAAATCATTGTGTCGCCTTCCAAAAGTGGAACTAACATCACATCAACCACGTGCAAAGTTGCAAAATTAGTTTTTACGACAACTGGCAAATTAAAAGCCTCTGTAATTTTTTCGGTTAAATTTTGAACAATATTTGGAAGACTTTGCACACGTTCG
>JAZSAE010000010.1:0-6641 GCA_045601705.1 Clostridia bacterium
TTTGCTGTTTGATCGACCACCATTGGAACTAACATATTTTGTTCCTCCCCTTTAAGAATATGGTCAAATTATTGAATTGTTTTTGTCGGTCTTTGTCGGACAATTGTTCTTTTTCGACGATTGCATCCATAACTAAACGCATCTTTACTTGTTTAGCAGCAATTTGGTGTTGTTCATCGTGAATTTTTTCAACTGTTGTTCCCATAAATTGAGCATACATTTCCAAGCTTGCCCCTTGTGCAGCCAGTTTGTGTTCCATATCGTGAATCATTGCGTGAGCATAGTCGTGAATCATTTTGTCAGGAATTTCCACTTTTGCATTGTCCATAATTGCTTCGAACAATTTTTCTTCATCAGCATATTCTGCTTGCTTCGTTGCTTGTTCGGTTAATTTTTTCAAAATGTCTGCTTTAAAATCTTTCATATTATCGAATTCAGAAACTTCTTTCGCAAATTCATCATCCAAAGCAGGCATTTGTTTTTGCATAATATTGTGCAAAGTAACTTCAAATTTAGCTTTCGCATTTTTTAAATCTTCAACGTGATAAGTTGCAGGGAAAGTTACGTTAACGTCACGGCTTTCACCCATTTTCATCCCAACTAATTGGTCTTCGAAATTATCAATGAAACTGTGGCTACCAATTTCTAATTCATAATTTTGTGCTGTGCCACCTTCAAAGTATTTACCATCTACACTACCTTTAAAATCAATGACAGCAATATCGCCATTTTCAACTGCGTGGTCCTTATCAGCCGCAACTTGCTTTGCACGTGTTTCTTGTAAGCGACTTAAATAAGCATCAACATCTTTGTCACCAACTTTAACTTCAGTTTTCTTAATTTCCAAACCGGTATATTTTCCCAAAGTAACTTCTGGTTCAATATCGCATTGCGCTGTTAATTTAACGCCACCATCAGCCGTAAAATCAAAATCCAAACGTGGATAGTCAATCAATTTTAATTCATCGCCAAAATTTGCAGCAAATAAATCTTGTACAGCATCTTCAAGAAAGATACCTGCGCCATATTGTTGTTCAACCATTTTTCGTGGAGCTTTTCCCGCACGGAAACCAGCTACCTTATATTTACTTGCATTTTTCTTGTAAGCGTTTTCAATTGCCGCTTCCCATTCTTCCTTGTTGAAAGTCATTTCGACTGTTGCTTGATTTTTTTGTTTTGTAATTTTTTTGTCCATAAGGATTATTATACCTTATTTACACGGTCAATAGCAAGGAAAACAATGCAATCATTAAACCTACCTTAAACAAAATAGCGAAAACAAAGCCTAACTTACGACGACGTAAATAACGACTTTCTTCTTCGCTAAACGTAGAAGTCATTTCAACCATTTCCCCAGCACTTTGCTTGTCGTGCAACTCTTTTAAATGTTGATACTGTAGCTCACGGACTTTTTTCAAAAAATAGACTCGTGATTGCATACTATCCCAGAGTGTACCTGCGCCAACAACCACCAAGCTGAACATTCCAAGGTAGCGTATAAACAGCAATAAATCACGAAAGAAGAACACGTCAATTTTATCATCAGCATAAATTAACGAAATTCTAATACCAAAATAAATTGTAAAAATCAATGTTGTAAAAACCAGTCCAAAAAAGAAAATTTTACGACCAGTATTAGCCGTAAAATAATCTTTCACTTTGGTAAATGCATTTTGGAAAAACTGTTTCATTTTTTATTTAAAACGAATGTTCATATTGCCCAAAACCAAGAATACCACGATTAACACAATGGCAACGACCCAAACAGCCAACCACCATCCACTACGTGCACGTGCATAACCGAACGAGTGGCAAGCCACTACAATGTATGCCAATACTTCTGCCAATAATTTCAAAGCGCTAACCACTTGAGCTGTAATGCCGACCACTTCAAAAACCCAGGACAACAACAACACAAGACCAACACCAACGATTGACAAATATGACAACACGTTCAAAATGCTACTTCTTGATGACATTGATTTTACCTCCTTATTTTAAATAATAACATTTTTCACAAGCAACGGCAAACTCTTTTGTTGGAGCAATAGATAAATGTATTTGGCGTTCGGTTATTGGATGCACAAAATCCAAACGTACAGCTTCCAACATCTGCCCACTACCACTATTATATTCAGGGTCGCCAACAATTGGATGATAAATTGCTTTACAATGCACACGAATTTGATGAGTACGTCCTGTTTCCAAAGTAAACTCACACAAAGTGTGTCGTGCATAACGTTCCAAAACTTTCAAATGAGTTACAGCACGACGTCCACCCTGTTCAGTAACTGTAAAGATGGTACGATGTTGTGGATGACGTATAATATTTTTGTCAATCGTCATATCACTTAAAACACGACCATCAACTAAACCGTGGTAAGTCCTTTGAATTGTGTGTTGCTCAAACATTTTTGCTAAACGCCCTTGGCATTCCGTCGTCTTTGCAATAATTAACAAACCTGCTGTATTCTTGTCTAAACGATGCACAATTCCAGCACGTTCTAAATGAGATTGTCCACGCCCTAGCAAAGCATTCAACACTGTACCACTTTTCACTCCAGCACCTGGATGCACCACCATTCCACGTGGTTTATTGATAACCATTAAATATTCATCTTCGTAAACTATTTCCAAAGGTAAAGCTTCTGGTTCAGCCGTTATCGACACAGGTTGCAATTCTCCAGCCACAACATCACTTTCACGCAATTCGTAACCAGCCTTAACTTTTTGTCCATTCACAGTAAAATCACCACGCTTAATCCCAGCTACAATTTGACTACGTGTTATATTTGGATATTTATTACACAAATATTTATCGAAGCGCAATTTGTCCCCCTACCATTATTGCACCAACAATCAATGCAATGTCTGCAAAATTATTTTTAAAAATGATAAAATTCAAGAAATCGTGCACAGCGCCACCGGTCAACATACGGTCAATCGTATTACCTAAAACACCACCAATAAACAGCGCTAAACCGACCGTGAACCAGTATGATTTTTTACGTGGTGTACGGCAATACCAAACAGTCGCCGCGATAACAATCACCAACGATAGAATCACAACCAAGATCCATAACCACGGCAAGTGTGCACCTAATCCCCAAGCAATACCAGTATTCAAAATACCATCACAAGTAAACTTTGTGATTAAGTCGACACTCACAACAGCAACAATTACACTGGCAAACAGCCAAATCATTGACCAACCTTTTCCAACATTGAAACAACGATGGGACGACGATTATAACTTTTTTGGAAATAATTTTGTACGTCTTTACGGATTTGATTACGTACATCATTTACATCATTACCATTGAAAGGCATCTTTTCCAGAGATTCCAAAACAACACCACGAATATCAATAATCACTTTTTCCAATTCGTGAGCATAAGCCAAACCTTTCATAATAACATCAGGACCAGACAATAAATCACCTGTCTTACCATCATAGCCCAAACCAATCACACAAATACCATCTTCAGCCAAAGCTTGACGGTCACGTAAAACTGAACTATCAATATCACCTGCTCCAAAGCCATCAATCAAACGTGAACCATGTGGTACAGAACCAACTTTCTTCAAACCAGTTGCAGATAATTCCCAACATTCACCTAATTCTGCCATGTGAACATTACGAGCCGGCATTCCCATACGTTTTGCTAAATCACAATGTTTCTTCAACATTTTATATTCGCCGTGGATTGGAATGAAATTACGTGGACGTAATAAAGCATGAATAATCTTAATTTCTTCTTGACAAGCATGTCCCGAAACGTGCACAGCTGCCAAACGTTCATAAACAACTTCACAACCACGATGGACTAAATTATTAACAACATCAGCCACTGCTCCTTCATTACCTGAAATTGGTGAAGCCGAGAAAATTACAGCATCACTTGGCCCTAAATTGATTTGTGGGAATTCGCCATTTGCCATACGACTCAACGCAGCATTCGGTTCACCCTGACTACCAGTTAATAAGACCAACACCTCTTCGTTTTTAAAGGCATTTAATTTGCTAATTTCAATAATATTTTCTGGACGTGTTTTCATTTCACCTAGCTTAATCGCGATATCACTCACGGCAATCATACTACGTCCTAAGAAAGCAACCTTACGTTTATACTTCTGCGCTAAATCTAAAATCTGTTGCATACGATGTACGTTCGACGCAAATGAAGTAATAAACATACGTTTGTCTTTGTATTGCGCAAATAATTCATCCAAACGTTCGCCAACTGTTGTTTCACTCATTGTAAAACCTTCACGTTCAATGTTTGTACTTTCACATAACAATAATGAAACACCACGACGACCAATTTCACCAATTCGCGCCAAATCAATCGGTTGATTATCCACTGGCGTTAAATCAATTTTCAAATCCCCTGTGTGGAAAACTGTTCCCAACGGTGTTGTAATTGCCACAGCAAACGCACCAGGAATCGAGTGGTTTACGTGCACAAACTCAACCGAAAACTCACCAATCTTTACCACAGCACGTGGACGCACAGCCACAGCCTTCACTTTTAAACCCGAATGTTCACGTAATTTATGTTCAATCAAACCTAAAGTCATACGACTAGCATAGATTGGTGCTGGTACTTCTTTCAAAGCATGTGGTAAACCACCAATGTGGTCTTCGTGTCCGTGAGTAATGATATAACCTTTAACTTTGTTTTTGTTACGAATTAAATAAGTAATATCTTGAACAACCATATCAATACCTGGCATTTTATTTGCATCAGGGAAACCTAAACCAGCATCAACAACGATAATATCATCACCAAATTCGAAAACGGTCATATTCTTACCGATTTCGCCTAGTCCACCCAAGAAACTAATTTTTAAATTTTTACTCATTTTCTCTCCTTACTCTCTTCTAATTTAAATTCACAATTTTATTGTAAATTGCACTTTTGTTGAGTTCGGTAGTACGTTCATTGTGAATAACTAAACGATTACGTACGACCTCATAAATTCCCAGTTGTTGAAATACGGCGAAACAAAAAACGAACTGGAAAAGATTTTTCTCTGGTAACACCAACCTGCTAAACAATTTTAACGGTGATTGACAAAAATTATTTTGACTTACCAAATTAAGCGTTGCTTTATAATAATCAATAAATACCGACCTGTCAACACTTAACCCATCAATTACAGTTTGTAAGTTTTGGTCAGGTGATACAGCTAATTCATCATTTAAGTAACGTTGTAACACCAAAGCTTTGTCTTCATCATTGATAGCAAATGGAATCACACACTTCACAACAGCTTGTGGATTTGCACCATCATTTTGTTGCAATTCAAAAATTACGCTTTTCACACACGGAGCAGCTAAAATCGCATTAAAGACAGCACCACCAAAGAAAATAAACTTCACATCTCCACTGTCGAATTTAGTATGCGCTGGATGACTCGGCAAACTTACAGCACGAGTTTCACGCAATACCGTCATCAACACTGGCGCTGGATTTCCACAACCAGTTGGTTCTAACATTGCTATTTCTTTGAAAAATTGTGGATTCAATTCTTTTTCACTGATTTCAAAATCATAATACTTGCAGTTTTCCGCAGGTTTTTGTGCTGCTGCTTCTGCTACAACTTCTTGAAATAAACTACGGAACTGCTCAAAGTTCACCACAGGTAAAGACATTCCAGCTGCCATAGCGTGTCCACCAAAAGAACTTAAATATTTCGCCGCTTTGGTAATACATTCAACCAAATGAATTCCTGGAATACTACGTCCACTTCCTTTGTAAATCTCACCTTTACCACCCAAAACCAAACACGGCTTACCATACTTTTCAGCCAAGCGCACAGCAACAATTCCTAACACCCCACTTTCCCATTCTGGTTTAGCTACAACAATTGCTGTATCATTTTGTAAACTTTGCTCTTCAATAACTTTTACACATTCGTCAAAAATTACAGAACATAACTCTTGACGTTTGGTATTCATATATAACAAGTTTTTTACAATACGATCTAAACGTATTTCATCTTGTTCCAAAATTACATCTAAACCACGTTTCGCATTTCCCATCCGTCCACTAGCATTGATTTTTGGTCCAAGACGGAAACTGATATCACCACTCTTAATTTGTCCACGAATATTACAAGCACGTGCCAAAGCTGTAATTCCAGGCACAGTCCCTTCGTTTAACATTTTTAAACCATGATGGACAATAACACGATTTTCATCAGTTAAAGACACAATATCAGCAACCGTAGCAATCGCACAAATGTCAAAGTATTGTTTGGCTATTTCCAAACCTTCCATCGCTTGCACTAACTTCAAAGCCACACCAGCACCACAAAGGTCATCAAATGGATATTCTTGGTCAGCAAATTTTGGGTCAACACAAGTACAGTTTGGTGTTTGTTCCGGAATCGCATGATGGTCAGTTACGATACAATCAATTCCTAATGATTGCGCAAATTCAATTTCAGCAGGACAAGAAATTCCACAATCTACTGTAATTAACAATTCAGGTTGAAATTTTTCGTGTAAGCGTTTAATCAAATCAATATTCAATCCATAACCATCAGCATCACGTTCCGGTAAAAAATATGAAGTACGAACACGTTGTGATAAAAGATATTTATACAAAATGGCAGTCGCACAGATACCATCA
>JAZSAE010000011.1:0-7903 GCA_045601705.1 Clostridia bacterium
TTAAAATATTTGTTAAGGCTTCGTCTTCCATTAAATCTCGTTTTATTTTTGATTAATATTTTGAATGATTTTGATTAACCTTGTGCGTTGTTCTTCGTTTAATAAGGGACTAATAACTTTTATCATTTTTTCAACATCACTTAATGTACCATTATTTTTCTTTATGCGAATTTGTTCGCTAAATAAGTTTGTTAATTCGTCATCACTTAGTTTGGATAATCGGTCAATAATTTTTTGATTAAATTCCATATACTTTTGTATGAATTTTTGTTATATTATGTGTATGTTCGTTGATAGTGTAAATATTACAATTCAAGCAGGTTGCGGTGGTACAGGTGCTGCAACGTTTTATCGTGATACATTAACAATGTTTGGTGGTCCAAATGGTGGTGATGGTGGTCATGGTGGTAACGTAATTTTTGTTGGGACAAACAACTTAGATAATTTAGTTGATTTCCATTATAATCAAAAGTTTAAAGCTGGTGACGGTGAAAATGGTCAAGGTGGAAATAAAACTGGAGCAAATGGACAAGACGTGTTAATCCAAGTTCCGTTAGGAACTAAAATTATGGATGAAAATGGTAAGTTGCTTTGCGATATTACAAGCATTGGTCAAAAATATTTGGCTTTGAAAGGTGGTGCAGGTGGTTTTGGTAATACACACTTTGCAACTGCTTCACGTCGTACACCAAACTTTGCGAAGACTGGTGTTAAAACAAAGCCTTACCGTGTCAAGTTAGAATTAAACTGTATTGCTGATATTGGTATTATTGGTTATCCAAATGTAGGTAAAAGTACTTTATTGTCAGTTATTAGTCGTGCTCGTCCAAAGATTGCAAATTATCAATTTACAACTCTGTATCCAAATATTGGAGTTTCACAAGTACATGGACACAATTTATTGTTTGCCGATATTCCTGGTTTAATTGAAGGGGCTAGTGATGGTGTTGGTTTAGGAATTGACTTCTTAAAACACATTGCACGTACTCGTTTATTATTACATGTTGTTGATATCGCTGCGACAGAAGGACGTGATCCATATCGTGATTATCAAATCATCAATCAAGAATTAAAAAAATATCACGCAGACTTGGAAAATAAAAAACAAATTGTTGTACTTAATAAAATTGATAGTGCCAGTGAAGAACAGATAAAATCTTTCAAAGCAAAACTTGGTAAGGACATCCCTGTGTTTGAGATTTCTGCTTTGAACCATACTGGTTTACAAGATTTATTAAATGCATGTTTACAAACATTGAACACAATTCCAAAGCCTGAACCATTAATAGTTGAAGCTGTCTTGGAAGAAAAAATTGATAAAAATGAATTTTTTGTTTCTGGTGGAAATGGCACTTATCAAGTATCAGGACCATTTATAGAAAATTTAATTCGTGGTGTTGTTTTAGATGATACCGAAAGTAATCGCTATTTTCAACGTCGTTTAGTTCAACATGGTGTAATTGCTGAATTGAAAAAAATTGGATTAATTGACGGTGATACAATTCAAATCGCAGGGCATTTTTTCACTTATACTGAATAGTCATAAATATCGACGATTTATATGCAGGTTACAAATTTAACCGTCGTTATACTCAAAATCGTCACCATTGGTTTGCATTAGTCTTAATTGGTTTAATGGTGGCAGTTATTGTGAGTACTACGATACTCTTTGTGCGTGGTTTTCGTTTGAGAGATTTATCTAGACAATTTAATTACCAAACACTAGAAACGCCAGCTATAAAAGTTTGGCTGTTGGAAATGGATGGTTTTCAAGATAAAATGACGGCGTACAAAAAGGGCATATCTGCTGGTAATGATGGGTTAGGCGTATATATTATAACAACAAATAATCAATGGAAATGGGTTGCAAGTGTTTATACAAATGAGAATGAAGCTAAAAATGTATTAAAATCTTCCAAAAGTTTAAGTGAAGCAAACTGTAATCTTTATGAAATAAAAAGTAAAAGTTTTCAAATACCAAAAGAAACCACATCTTCTTGTCGTCAGGTTTTATCAACTGTGCAAAATATATTTGATTTATTAGTACAATTACGAACGGCTTTTTTAAGTTTTAACAATATTGATAATTTAATTTTTGATATTACGCAATTATATAACGATTTAAAAATAACAACTGAAAAATTACAAGGATTTAACACTGAATACAAAAGTGAAATAATTGCAACATTGATTTATACAGCTAATCAAAATATTTTAAGTTTACAAGATGTGATTTATGGCAATAAAGATAAACATTGTAGTTTAGCAACGTTAAATACCGTTTTGTTAAACGTAATTTTCTCACTAGACAATTTTTAATAGTTTTGATAACCTAAAAATGGGGGATAGAGTTTTGGGTTTTTCAGAAGAATTTCTAAATAATGCTGCAGTTGAAGTTACTTCAAATACTGTGCAAGATGATTATGATTTTATCGAAAATGTTTTAAAAAGGGCAGTTGTTAATGCTTCTTATGTTGCTCCTTATTTTAATCCGGAGGATGTTACAATTTATTTGCAAGGTAGTTATGCAAGTAAAACAAATATAAAGTTTCAATCTAAAATAGAGGTTATTGTTGAGTTAAACAAAACACATGAATATGATTATGAAACTATGCAACAAAGTGATATGAAATTCCGTGATGATTTCTTTATCAACTTTGAACATTATTTTGATGTAAGACGATTTAAACAAGTTTTAGTTGATGAACTAAAAAAACTTTTAAACACAAAAGTTATTATCAATCCAACAACTATACTTGTTCCGTCTTCAAGTAAATTACAACATGCAGTTGATATTTTTCCATGTTTTAAATATAGATTCTATAATGAAAACGGTGGTAGCATTCGCTGTAAATTAGTTTATGACGAAAAATTAGATGAACACTTTTTAATGTTTACTAATTTACATGCTGTAAATGGTAATTTAAAAGATTCAATGACGCAAGGCAATTTCAAACGTATTGTTCGTTTAATGAAAAATATTGTGGCGATTAGTGCTCGTGAAGATAAAAACATTCATCCAATTCGTGGTTACTATATTGAGTGTTTGCTGTATAACGTACCAAATGAAATGTATTATTCAAGTGACAATAAATTATCTTCTGTATTCTTAAAAATTATTAACTGGTTAAATTTTGCAAATTTGAATGAGTTTGTTTGTCAAAATCAAATTTGGTCGTTATGGGGAAATGCAGATGGTTTCTGGAATCAGTATGATGCTCGTCAATTTATTAACGATATTATTGAATTTTACGAAGCTTTTCCGGATAAGCGTACCGAAATTATCAAAGAAGATGCTGAATAATGATTGCTACTATTATAAACAGTCATACAATTAAAGTTGATGATTTATCTCAGTTTGACCCGTATGCAATTTTGCATAGTGGTCAAATCTTTCGTTATTGGCAAATTGAAACAGGTTGGTTTATCTTATCCGGTTCTCACTGGGCTACAATTAATCTACAGGATAAGTACATTATTATTGAATGTGATAATGCACAATATTTTTACAATTTTTTCGATTTTGAAACTGATTATGAAATAATTAATAAAACTATGACAATGCCAAAAATGAAAAAAGCTGTGCAATTTGGTTATGGTATAAGGATTTTACGTGGTGATTTTTTTGAAATTGTTTTATCGTTTATTATCTCTGCAAATAACAATATTAAACGTTTCACAAAAACAATCAATGCTATTTG
Organism: Clostridia bacterium; assembly: GCA_045601705.1. GTDB lineage: Bacteria > Bacillota > Clostridia > Christensenellales > UBA1242 > RGIG8050. Next base: position 3,702 of record JAZSAE010000011.1, read on the forward strand.
TGAAAAATATGGAACTAAATTAGAGTGTGGTTATTATGGTTTTCCATCAATTAAACAGTGTGAGAATTTTACCGTTGAAGAATTAAATCAATTAGGTTGTGGTTATCGTAGTCAGTATTTAATTGAAGCGATTCAACAATTAAAGTCTTTAAATCTTGAAGTTTTACAATTTTTACCTAATGAAGATTTAATGCGTGAATTATTAAAAATTAAAGGAGTAGGTCCGAAAGTTGCTGCGTGTATTATGTTGTTTTGTTTTCATCGGTTGGATATTGTACCAGTTGATACTTGGATAAAGAAAGCGATTGTTCAATTAACAAATGAAGAACAAAAAAATATTTTATGTGGACAATACAGCGGAGTAGCACAACAGTATATTTTTTACTATCTACAACATTTACATAAAGACCAATTATAAACAAAAAAGACTAACTATTTTAGTTAGTCTTTTGAAGTGGTGGCGGGAGTTGGATTTGAACCAACGACCTTTGGGTTATGAGCCCAACGAGCTGCCGGACTGCTCTATCCCGCGATAGGTTAAGTATATGATATTATTATGCTCATTGTCAACTTTTTTATGAGTTAAAAAATTATGCTTATTGTTATATAAAATGTATAAAGCAATAACATTGAAATTCCTTGCCATTTGGATGTGCGTTGTTTAATTAGTGTCGGTACCAGTGCAATCAAAGAAAGCATCAAGCAAAAGGGGAAATCAATAAATATACTTTGATTAGATATTATTAGTGAACCTTTCGAAATTAAACTACAAATCGGAAGAATTAAAGTTAGGTTCATAATGTTTGCACCAATAACATTACCAATTGATAAACTGCCTTCTTTTTTACGAATTGCTGTAATTGTAGTTACTAGTTCGGGTAGAGAAGTTCCAATTGCAACAATTGTTATAGCAACCAAATGTTCTGGAATGCCTAAACTGTCAGCAATTGTTGAACCACCTTCAATTAAAAAATTCGAACCTAAAATAATAAAAGTAGCACCAACTATGAATAAGAATATTTTTGAAAAGACGATTTTTTTATTCTTTTTTTCTTTTTGTATTTTTGTATCATTCTTTGGTGAATCCTGAATTTCTACTGCTTTATTTTCTTTTTTATTTGTGTCCAATCTACCTTGAATAAGATTGAGTGAAATAAATACAAAATAGATTAATAACAAAATTAAACTAGCCCAGATGTTTAATGAGTTTCCTAAACAACCTAACCAAAGTGTTAGTGTACTTGTAATAAGTAATATACTTTGTTGCCAATAATTTTTACGTGGGGTTATTAAAGAGATGAAAGTTAAAGAAATACCCATTATCAATCCAGTATTTGCGATAACTGTTCCAATCGCATTGCCAATTGCTAAATCGTTTTTACATTCAATGCTTGCTATAATTGAGACAATCAATTCGGGAAGTGTTGTTGCAAAACTTACAATTGTAGCACCAATAATAAAAGTTGGAATTTTCGCAGCGTGAGCTATCCACGAAGCACAATCAACAAACCAATCGCCACCTTTGATGATAAGAAAAATTCCAAGAATAAATATAATAATTGCTAAATGTAAATCCATATTTTGCAGTTTATATTCAGATCAATTTTAAGTCAATGTAACGATTTTAATTTACAAAATTGAAAAAAAAGTTTATCGTTGATTAGGAAATTATGAAGATTATTCATTGTGCAGATTTACATTTAGACAGCAAGTTAGAAGCAAATTTAGATGCCTATAAAGCAAAAGAACGACGTAGTGAGATACTTGATACTTTTGAGCGTATGGTCGATTATGCTGCCAATAATGGCGTTACAGCAATTGTTATTGCTGGTGATATGTTTGATACGGCACGAATTAAGAACTCAACCAAGACAAGAATTTTAAATACAATTCGCAAAAATACAGAGATTGATTTTTTGTATTTGAGTGGTAATCATGACGAAAAAAACTTTGTTAATTTTATTGAAGACAAGCCAGAAAATTTAAAAATTTTTGGACATCTTTGGACATCTTTTAAATATAATGATGTGAATATTTCTGGTGTTGTTTTAGATAAAACTAATTCATCACTTGTTTATAATACATTAAATTTGAACCCTGATGATTTTAATATTGTTGTTATGCATGGACAAATTATTAATTACAACACCAAAGCTGATGGCGAAAATATAAATTTAGTAAACTTAAAAAATAAGCATATTGATTATCTTGCTTTGGGACATATTCATTCATACGAAAAAAATGATTTAGACCAAAGGGGTGTTTATTGTTACTCGGGATGTTTAGAAGGACGTGGTTTTGATGAGTGTGGTGAGAAAGGTTTTGTTTTGTTAGAAATTCAAGACGGTAAACTAACAACCGAGTTTATTCCTTTTGCAAAACGTAAACTACTTGAAGTTGACTTTGATATTACTAACTATAACGATTGGTTTGAAATTGTTGAACAAATTATTGCTCAAACAGATAATATCTCAAAAGAAAATTTACTTAAAGTTGTTTTAAAAGGTAGATATAATCTTAAATTAGATAAAATTCTTGAAATGTTAGAAACAAAGTTAGATAGATTTTATTTCGTTAAAATAAAAGATGAATCAGTTTTAGATGTAAAGCCACAAGATGTCGAAAACGATATTTCGTTACGCGGTGAATTTATTCGAAAGGTTTTATCGTCTAATTTAACACAATATGAAAAAGAGTATGCCATTTTAGTTGGTTTAAAAACATTACAAGGTGAGGATTTATAAATGAAATTAATAAAATGTCATATCGAAAATTTTGGAAAGTTAAATAATTTTGATTTTAATTTTTCTGCTGGGTATAACAATATTAAAGAAGAAAATGGCTGGGGAAAAAGTACATTTGCAACCTTTATTAAGGCTATGTTTTATGGATTGCCAAATTCACAAGGTAATGACCTAAACAAAAAAGAACGTGAAAAATACTATCCATGGCAAGGTGGAAATTTTGGTGGAAATTTAGAATTTGAATTAAATAATAAAAAATATAAAATTGAAAGATTTTTTGGAAAGAAAAAAAGTGAAGACTCTTTTAATCTTGTTGATTTAAGTACTGGTAAAAAAACATCTGATTTTTCAGCTAATCTAGGAGAAGAAATTTTTGACCTAGATGAAGATGCTTTTGAAAGAAGTTCATATATTCCACAAAAAGCGTTAAATGCTGATGGTAAAGTAAGTATTACAAATAAACTCACAAACTTAATTCAAGGTACGGCTGAAGAATTTGATTTTAAAGCAATTCAAGATAGATTAAATGAAAATAAAAAAATCTTACATAACAAAAATAAATCTGGACAAATTCAACAACTTGAATCCAAAAAAGAAGATTTGATTTTGCAAATAAATGAACTTAAAACAACTGCGTTATCAATCAACGATTTTGAGCAAAAAATTGAACAGCAAGATCAAATAATTACTAAATTAGTTGAAGAACAAAATCAAATTAAATCACAAATCAAAGATTATTATAAAATTCAAGAAAAAAAAGCTAATCAAGAATATTTTAATAAATTGAACGGAAATATTTCATTAACTAAAAAATCGATTCAGGAAAAAGTTGAAAAACTAAATCATCAAAACCTAACAACTTCACAAATAGATGATTATATCTTCCTATATAACAGGATGCATCAAAACCAAAATAAATTAGAAGCAAAAAAACAAAGCAATTATGTAATTCAAAAACACGATGAGTTACAAAATTACTTTGATGGTAAGGATATTCCAACAAGCAACAAAATAAAAGAAATAACAGATGATATTTATCGTTTTAATGAATTAAAACAATTTAAGGCTAATAATATTACTAATAAACAAAAAACATATAGTGCTCAATCAAGTCAGAAGCGCAATTCTATAATATGTGCAATTTTATCAATAATTTGTTTTTTATCCGGTTTTGTTTGCTTGAAGTCTTTAATGTTTTTTGCTATTGGTTTATTTGTTATTGGAACTTGTTCATTATTAATTGCAGGTTTTCTTTACTTGGTAAATATGATAAATGTTAAAACAAGCGAAAGAAGTGTCGATAATTCTGAACAAATTAAAATCAATGATTCACAAATATTGATTTTAGAAAATAAAATCAAAACTTTTTTTATTGAATACAATTGTGATGAAAACAATTTTTTAGATGTAATAAACAATCTCAATTTAAAAATAAAAGAATATCAAAATATTAAACAA
>JAZSAE010000012.1:0-13947 GCA_045601705.1 Clostridia bacterium
TTTCGGTTTCGGTTTCGGTTTCGGTTTTTTTATTTGAAATAGACAAAGCAATATTTGTTTGATACATTCATTTTATGAAACAAATAGAGATTACTACGCGTGTGTTAGAAAACATAGACAAAGTCAAACAAAAATTGTTAAAACTTGGATTTCAGCAACGTGAAGTAGGGTATATAGATGACACTTATTTTTGCCCAAGTTTATTTGGGTTAAGAGAAAATAATATTGCGGATTTCTTGAAACGGTGTGTTCTGGTTCGTTGTATCCGTGTCGGTGAAGACGTCTTTCAAAAATTAACATACAAAAACAAAGTTTTTCAAGGAGACGTAACACTCACGGAAGAAAAGATTAATGTTAACATTGATGATGTTCAGCAAGCAAAATTATTGCTGTTGGCATTATATTTTCAAGAACTTATTCAGGTCAAATATGATTACTGGGTTTACGAAAAAGATGGTGTTGAATTGGCTTTACAAAATGTAGAAGGTTTAGGTTTGTTGCTTGAGTATGAACATTTGGAAGATTTCACTGGGAAGGATGGTACAACTATTCTTCAAGCAAAAAAACGAATGCTGCAAGCCATAAAAAACTTGGAAATCAAGATTACAGACGAATATGATGTAAAAAAAGCCTACGAATTAATTACAAAAAAAATCAGCACGGGTGTAAGTTTTTGAAACTTGCGAAATAATTTTGATTTACAAAGGACAATAAAAGTAGAAAAATTATGTATTACAGATATCAAGGTTTACGTATCAGCGAGATTAAACACAGTGACAAATCACATTACCTGCGTCCCGCCAAGAGCAAATAATATGAACTATGGCGGTTCGAAGAAAAAAATTATTAAGAAAAGCGAAATGTTAAAGTATTTTGCATTTTATTTAGAAATTGATAAAATAAAGTGATATATTATGGCAAAGATTATTATAATTGGTTGTCCCGGAAGCGGAAAATCAACAATGACTTTTAGGTTGAAAGAAATCCTTAATTGCCCAGTGCTTCATTTAGACAAGATTTATCATATCGACAATCATACTCGTATTTCTCGCGAGGAACTTGTCAGAAAAGTAGATACCTTTGCAAAAAGCAATGATCACTGGATTATTGACGGCAACTATATTTCGACAATTGAGCAAAGAGTTAAACTTGCTGATACAGTAATATTACTTAACCTTGATATGGAAATTTGTTTGCAAAACGCTATTGCCCGTTCTAAAAAAGATCGTACGGCTGATATGGCTGATGGTTTTGATAATTCGAAAATTGAAGATGAATTTATAGAATCTATAATTAAATTTAAGGCTGATACTTTACCTAGAATATTTGAAATATTGGAACAATATAAAAATGAAAAGAAAATAACAATTTTAAAAGATTATGAACAAGTCAATGATTTTCTTCACAACCTAACCAATTTGTAAATATTCAACGATCGCCAACAATGAGTCCTTCCAAAAAGCATTGGAACGCATCACAGATAGTAAAGAAACTATTATTTGTTTAATGTGTGCCGAAATTGACCCAATTAACTGTCATCGCTTTATTTTAGTTGGTCGTTATTTAGATGATGTAACCAATATAATTGCTAAACGCAACGGGGAAGTGCTTTACGAAAGTAAAACAGAAACCGAAAAACGAATCAATGGTGATTATTGATAAACAAGGTTCTAGAATCCAATATACGGTGTAATAATGATAAGATTTTAATCAAAAGACATTTATCTGGAAACAATAACTAAAATGCGTTATTAGTTTTTGTTATCAGTTAGCATATCGATAACAATCTCAATTTGTTCTTTCGCGCGTTCAATCATCTCGGGTTTGCCTAAATTTATTTTTAATCTGTTTAGAATTTTGATTGATTCTTCGTGTATTTGTTCATCTTTTGCAACGATCATATATATTTTGGCCAGTGCAGTTTGTGTATCTTCAATTATTTTATTTTGTAGTTTTTGTAATTCTTTCTTTGTGTTTTCTATTTGGTCATGGTTAAGTAAATTACTACCGTACTTGATACAACTATCACAAATAAAACATTCACCATTAGGTGAACCTATCATTTTTCTTACCTCTTTTGAACTTTTCCCGCAAAAATTACAACAATAAATTTCTTTTTTCATTGATTTAATAATAACATTCTGGTTTTGTAATTACAATAATTACGTAACTTTTTATTGTTAAAATTTGTATTCAATTTACATTACCTGCGTCTCGCCACTCACAACCTAAATCAATTAAGGAGTTGTTGGATGCAGAAATCTGATTTATTATATATTTCGACAGGAACGAATCGCAAGGGAGACAATTGATGTTAGAAGTAAAGTTATTTGATTTGGGAACTGTTCCCGAAAAAGAATACACGCGGGTTGTTTGTGTATCTAAATACAATGGGAAATGGGTGTTTGCAAAAAATAAAAAAAGCAATTGTTGGGAAATTCCGGGTGGACACATTGAAGCGGGTGAAGATTGGCTGACTGCTGCCAGACGGGAAATGTTTGAAGAAACTGGTGCGATAAAAATTAATGTAAGACCTGTTTGCGTGTATTTCATTTCCTCATATGCTTTATTGTGTTATGCGGAGATTGTTGAACTTGGCAAACTTCCCAATTTTGAAATGTCTGAAATTGGTTTATTCGATGACCTTCCCCATAATTTAACATATCCCGAGACGCATAAATTATTTTTTGAAATAGCAAAGAATAAAATAAAGAAATTTTAGTCTGTTTAGTTTTAAATTTAGATAATAGAATATTTTTTTTAGGGTAGACCTAAAAGCATAAAGTCGTTTTAGGTTTCATCGTCTCCGCCACCCACAACCTAAATCGAACTTGTCGGGTTAGGTTGTTTTTTTGTAGAAAATATTCTATTCTGAATTAGAGTAAAAATGGAATTTATAATTTTTTGTGTCATTATCGTTATATTTGCGTATTTAACTTTTTTAAAGACGCCAAAGGGCAAAGGGTTGCGTGGAGAAAGGGTTGTTAAATTTAAACTTGGAAAAAACAAAGAAAATGAAAAATATGTTTTTCATAATTGCATATTTAAACAAAATAATAAAACTATTCAAATTGACCACATTCTTGTTTCTAAAAAAGGTGTTATTGTTATAGAAACAAAAAATTACGCTGGAAGAATATATGGTGATGACTCCCAAAATAAATGGACTCAAAGTTTACAATACGGAAAAATAAAAAACGAATTTTATAATCCTGTAAAGCAAAATGCTACACATTGTTACTTTATTAAGTCGATAATAGGTAAAGAAATTCCGATAAAATCTCTTGTAGTTTTTGTGCAAAATAACATTGAATATATTGAATCTCAATATACAATTGGCTTAAATATGTTAAAAAAATATTTAAAAAGACTTCCTGATGTTTTATCCTCTGATGAAATTGTTAATACAGCAATAACTATTAAATCTAATTTGGATTTAAATACAACAAATAAGCAACATGTAAAAAATATTGCTAAAATGAAAGAAAATATTGCAAATGGTATTTGTCCTAGGTGTGGTGGAAACTTAGTTTTAAGACACGGTCAATACAGTGATTTCATTGGCTGTTGCAACTATCCTCAATGCAAATTTATAAAGAAAGACTAAATAAGATGATATTATGATATTAGCGAACTTGATGAGTAGGTTGTGTCTGATATAATCACTGCTTATTATTAAAAAATATTTTTTGATTTTATAATTTGAAAGTGTTAAAATTAAAATTAGTTTAATACTATGAAATATAGTGGAGAGAAGGAGGAAAAATGGAAAATACACAAAAATTCAAAGCAATAATAATGGCGAAAGGAATGATTGAATTAGCTAAGGAATTAAATCAAAAAGAATTTAAATCAAGAGCTTTATCAAACACTAAAAACAAACAAGTTGATAATTCAGAAGAGGTTGCTCGTAATTTAAAAGATTTGATTAAGAGTATGGATGAAACTACCAAGGGGATGGTTTTCTATGTAATTAATTCACTTGCGCAAGAGGCGGAAGAAAAAGTTACCGGTAAAAATTCTTTAAGTCCTGACGCAATTGTTGGTAATATTGAAATTACACAGGCTTGTAATCTTTTGAATAATTTTAAGTTTATTGCTGAAGCAAAACAAAATATAGAAAAATCTGAAAAAAGTACAAATGATGCTGGAATGACAATGTAAAAATAAATGACCTGTGCTCAGGTCATTTTTATTAGTTCAATATTTTTTTTTGACTGCTTTAACTTTGTTATGTTAGAATTTAGTATTAAACAAAGGAGGATTTAATAATGAATAAGAAAAATTCAGTTTTAGAAAAGGTGTTAGATATTGCAGGTGAAATTTTGGCAGTATTAACAATTGTGTTATATGCAGCTTTAATTATCAATGCAAATTGGAATTTTATTCCAAAGGGATTATTTTTTGATATCTTGTTGATTATCAAAAATTATGCAGCCCTTATCGTTGTTTTAATCGTTAGCTTTGAAGCAATGGTAAAACGTGGTTTCATTGTGAAACTTGCATTTGTTGTTTTGTTAGCGATTATAGTCCTTTTCCAATTCTTCCCAGGGACTTGGGAAAACATTACTCAATTATTCTAAGAGTATTTGTTAATTCTTTTTGTGGAATTAAACCTAACCAGTAACGGTTAGGTTTTTTTATATAAAAATTGTGGTAGTGCAGAGAAAAATTTGATATCATATCAATATGATATACATCGTTAGACACGGACAAACTGATTGGAATTTGCAAGGTAGATGTCAAGGGCATTCTGATATTGAACTTAACCAAACAGGCATCAAACAGGCTGAGGAGCTTGCGCAACGCCTAGCGCACGTCAATATTGATGTATGTTTCTCTAGTCCTTTAAAAAGGGCCCTTAAGACAGCACATATTATTTACAAGGGAGAAATTATTGTTGATGACCGTATTATTGAACGTAGGGCTGGTGACCTAGAAGGGCGTGCTAACTGGAAAGAGTATGGTGTTGACTACAGTGACCCTAATGAAACAAGATTTAACATCGAAACTTTGCCTGTGTTACAAAAGCGTGTTAATTCATTTTGGAATGAAATTTTAGAAAAATATCCAAATCAAAATATCTTAGTTGTTACTCACGGTGGTACTGCAATGTGGTCTCAAGTTTATTTTTACGGAATGCCAGAGAATAATGACTTTAGTCTATATCGATTGAATAACTGCGATGTAATCGAAATTGATAATACAAAAGGAAAATAATGAAAAATAATAAGAATATCATTTTTGAAACCGAAAGATTGATTGTACGTAAATGGCAAGATTCCGATGCTGATGATTTATATGAATACGCCAGCAATGAAGACGTGACAAAGTTTTTAACTTTTCCAACTTATCAATCAAAGCAAGAAGCTTATGAACGGATTGCTTTTGTAAAGCAACAGTATTCGGAAAATTCAATTTTGGGTGATTATTGTATTGAGCATCGTGCAATACGTAAAGTTATTGGTGCAATCAGTATTGTTCATTATTCTCCAAAAAATCAAGGCGAAGTGGAGATTGGTTATGTTTTAAACCCTAAATTTCAAGGGCAAGGTTTTATGACTGAATGTTTGATAAGGATGTTTCAATATATAAAACAAAAACAAATTGCCAAACGTATTATATTAAGATGTGATGTTGAAAACGTTAAAAGCAGCAATGTAATGAAACGTGCAGGTATGACATTTGAAGGTGTATTGCGTAAGGCAGGAGAGAATAATTTTCACGCACGGCACGATATAGCACTTTACTCAATTTTAGACGAAGAAATTAAAGAAGTTTAACTGTCAATGGATTTTAAGTCCACGCTACCAAAAATTTTTTTGCATTAACTGTTTGGGCTAAAAGTTTGGGGAATTAACTCCAATCGATTTTTAAATAAAAATTATTATTACAAAAAACAATTTGTTATTATAATAGATATTGAGGTTTATAAATTGAATGTAGAAATTATTTGTCCACTTTATAACGCAGAAAACGAAGTTATAAAACTGCACCAATCTTTGTTAATGCAAAAAAATGTGAAAATTGGAAAACTTTCGTACATTTTAACTGAATCGTCAGATAATACGGAAGTTTTATTAAAACAAAATAATATTGATTTTTCGACTGTAAGTAAAGATGATTTTTCGCACAGTTTAACTCGTGAAAAAATAGCTATGAAAAGTCATTGCGATATTCTGGTTTTTATTTCTCAAGATGTTGAAATTAGGGACGAATATTGGTTGCATAATTTAATTTTACCTATAATTACTGGTGAAGTTGCTGCTTCTTTTTCAAGACAAATTAGCAAACATAATAATATTGAAAAGTATGTTAGAGAAAAAAATTATCCAAAAAATTCGTTTATCTTAAGCAAGGAAGATGTAAAAAAAATAGGATTGAAAGCATTTTTTATTTCTGATGTATCTTCAGCAATTAAAACCAGCGTTTATCAGCAATTAAATGGTTATGATCAAAAAAAACTTGTTGTTAGTGAAGATATGTATATTGCATATAAGATTATTATGAATGGGTATAAAATAAAATACTGTGCAGATTCTGTTGTTTATCATTCGCATAAATTAACACTAAAGCAATTATACAAACGCTATTATAATATTGGTGTTTTTCTGGGTGAAAATTCTTATTTGGAAAAATATGGAATAGTTAAGTCTGGTGGAGGTGTTGCTTTTTATGTATTAAAAAAAGCTATTTTGCATTTTAATATCCCAGTTTTGTTTCGGTTTATTCCTGATATGTTGACACGATGGTTTGGTATGAGAAATGGTAAAAAAAGTAAACTAAAATAGTTTTTTATAAATATCAATTATGTTAAAGTTTAATTATAGAAAATTGGAGGATGTAAAATGATTTATTTTGTGAGGCACGGACAGACAGATTCTAATGTTAACAAATTATTTCCGTCGCAATGTGTACCGTTGAATGAAACTGGTGTAGAGCAGGCAAAACAAACGGCGTTGTCGTTGAAAGATGTTGAGTTTGCCGCTTGTTATTGTTCGCCTTTGGTTCGAGCTAAACAAACTTGTGACGAAATTTTGAAATATCATTCACATTTAATTCCAGTGTATGATAACCGGATTCAAGCACGTTATTATGGAAAAATGGAGAATAAACCGACAAGTAGTTTAACGTTTAATCGTTGGAAAGTTGCTGATGATAAAAATATTAAACTTTTGGATATGGAACCTGTTATGGATATGTATCAACGTATTGCAAACTTTTTTGACGAGATTTTGGTAAAGTACCCGAATCAAAATATTTTAGTTGTTGGACACAGTTGTGTTGGTCGTATTGTTTCTGGTTATTTTAATGGTATTCCTGAAAACTATGATTTTTCAAATTTAAAAATTCCAAATGCTAAAGTTGTAATTTTTGACAAATAATTATCTATTTTGTGGATTTTTTATCTTGTGGTGTATTGGTTGCGTGTACCACAAGATGTAGTTTATTTTTTATTGACTTTGTAAAAAGATGTGCTAACATATGAATGTACGGTCGCCATGGCGGCATTAAAAGGAAGAAACATGAAAATCGTAAAACGTAACGGAAAAATTGTTGACTTTGATGCTAACAAAATCAAAATTGCTATTAGTAAAGCAAATCGTGAAGTAGATGAAAAGGAGCAGGCGACAGACGCTGAAATTGAAGAAATTTTAGCTTATATTACAGGATTAAAAAAGAAACGTCTTTTGGTAGAAGATGTTCAAGATATTATTGAACAACGCTTAATGATGCTAGGTCATTATGCTTTAGCAAAACGCTATATTATATATCGTTATACACGTGAGTTGGTTCGTCAAAGTAATACGACTGACGTGGCGATTAAAGAATTGATTAACGGTGAAAGTGAATATTGGAATACTGAAAATTCAAACAAAAATGCTCGTGTTGTTACGACACAACGTGACTATATTGCGGGTATTACCAGTACTGATATTACACGTCGTTTATTATTACCTCCAACAATCGTGAAGGCACACGATGATGGAATTATTCATTTCCACGATGCTGATTATTTCGCACAAAATGCGCTACATAATTGTGACTTAATCAATTTGGAAGATATGATGACTAATGGAACGAATATCAATGGCGTTATGATTGAAAGGCCACACCGTTTCTTGACAGCAATGACAATTGCAACGCAGTTAATTACTGCAGTATCATCAAGTCAATATGGTGGTGCAACAATCACTTTGACGCACTTAGCACCGTTCGTCCGAGACAGTTATAAACGTTATTTGAAACGTTATCAAGAACGTGGCTTATCACAAGAACAATCTGAGAAATTCGCTACCGAAGATATTAAACGTGAAATTACTGACGGTGTGCAAACATTCCAGTATCAAATTAATTCAATGACAACAACAAACGGACAAGCTCCGTTCTTGTCAGTTTGTATGTATCTTGGTGAAACAGAAGAATATAAAAAAGAATTAGCAATGGTAATTGAAGAATTCTTGCGTCAACGTATTCAAGGTATGAAAAATGAAAAAGGTGTCTTTATAACACCGGCTTTCCCGAAGTTGTTATACATTTTGGAAGAATGCAATATGAATCCAAAAGGTGAGTATTATTACTTAACGGAACTTGCTGCAGAATGTACAGCGAAACGTATGGTTCCTGATTATATTTCTGAAAAAATTATGAAACAATTAAAGATTGATGCGAATGGGCAAGGGCAATGTTACCCATGTATGGGCTGCCGTTCTTTCTTAACTCCTTATGTTAACAAAAAAGGAAAACCTCAGTATTACGGACGTATCAATCAAGGTGTTGTAACAATTAACTTAGTTGATGCTGCATTGTCATCAGAAAAAAATATGGAACGTTTCTGGAAAATATTAGATGAACGTTTGGAGTTATGTCACGAAGCATTGCAAATTCGTCACGAACGTTTAGCCAAGGCTACCAGTGATGTTGCACCTATTTTATGGCAACATGGAGCATTGGCACGTTTACAAAAAGGTCAAAGTATTCACGAGTTATTACACGGCGGTTATTCGACAATCTCGCTTGGTTATGCTGGTTTGTATGAATGCGTAAAATATATGACTGACCATAGTCATACCGACAATGGCGAAGGTAAGAAATTTGGTTTAGCTGTTTTGCAGCACTTGAACGATAAATGTAAAGAATGGAAAGCTGAGGAAAACATTGATTATAGTGTTTATGGTACACCAATTGAAAGTACAACTTATAAATTTGCAAAGAATTTAAAACGTCGTTTCGGTGAAGTTAAAGGCATTACTGACCGTAACTATATTACTAATTCATACCACGTACCTGTCTTCGAAGAAATAGATGCTTTCTCAAAATTAAAACTAGAAAGTGAATTTCAACGCTTGAGTCCAGGTGGTGCAATTTCTTATATTGAAGCACCGAACTTGACAAACAACTTGGATGCTGTTATGGAAGTAATTCGTTTTATCTATGACAATATTATGTATGCTGAAATTAACACAAAATCTGACTATTGTCAGCAATGTGGTTTCTCGGGTGAAATTTTGATTGACGATAATTGCGAATGGTATTGTCCATCTTGTGGTAATCGTGATCATTCTAAATTAAATGTTGCACGTCGTACCTGTGGTTATATCGGAACTAATTTCTGGAATAAGGGTCGTACACAAGAAATAAAGGAACGTGTCTTGCATTTGGATAACAAGGACGCATAATGATTCGTTATAACAAAATTCGTAAAATGGATATCGCAAATGGACCTGGTGTGCGTGTGTCAATTTTCTTGCAGGGTTGTACTTTTCATTGTCAAGATTGTTTCAATCCCGAAACTCATGACTTTGAAGGTGGTAAAGAGTTAAGTGATGAAGTTTTACACCAATTGATGCAACTTTGCAATGCAGACCATATTAAGGGCTTATCAATCTTGGGTGGAGAGCCATTGCATCCAAAAAACATTGCTGGCACGACGCAAATTGCTAAAATGTTCAAAGCAAAATTTCCACATAAATCCTTATGGGTATGGACAGGTTTTTTGTATGAAAATATTAAAGAGCGTGAAATCTTTAATTACATTGATGTTTTAGTTGATGGGTTGTTTGAAAAAAAACTTGCCAATCCAATGTTGCAATATCGTGGTTCAGCGAACCAACGTTTGATTGATATACCAAAAACACTACAATCAAAAAAAGTTGTTTTGTGGGAGAAGGAGGAAAAATAAAAATGATAAACGAACAATTTGACAAAGTGATTAGTACAAAGATTAAGGTTAAAAAACTTAAACCAGGAACTAAGGTTCCGACCTATGGTACAATTTATTCAGCAGGTGCAGATTTATATGCTGTTTTGGATGAGCCTGTTGCAATTGCACCAAATGAAACCAAAGTTATATCTACTGGTGTTGCTTTTGAAATCCCAGTAGGGTTGGTTGGTTTGGTTTTTGCTCGTAGTGGATTAAGTTGCAAACAAGATTTAGCACCAGCAAATAAGGTTGGTGTAATTGATTCCGATTATCGTGGTGAAGTTGTGGTTGTTTTGCATAATCACGGCACACAAAATCGTATAGTTCAAAATGGCGACAGAGTTGCACAAATTCTCTTTATGCCTTATGTAAGTGCCGACTTTGAAGAAGTAGATACATTAAGTGATACAGTGCGTGGTGAAGGTGGATTTGGACACACTGGTGTCTAACGTTGTTATGTAAGACTTGCATATAATAAAAATAAAGTATATAATCTACTTTATGGCAATAGAAACGATTAAGGCGATTGGCGATTTAGTACCTAAGATCCAGAATTTAAGGGCTAAGTGTCGTCAGGCTTGTGGTGAGTTAGAAATCGTTTTGGTCAATTTGCGCCAAAAGGTTAATGCTGACTTAAAGAAACAAGAAGATGAAGCACGTCAGAAAATCAACCAAGAAAAATATGCAGATTTAATTACACAACGTAAGAACGAAAGAATTAAAGCTGAAGAGGATTTTGATTCAAAGGTTTCTGGTAAGCAAGTTGCAACAACTCCTGTTGTTAATACAAAAGAAAAAACAGAATCTACGATAAAAAATCCTGTTAATACAACAGAAACTCCAAAAACTTTTGTGTCAAAAATGTCAGGTCGTTTTGGTCGTCCAGGTGTTCCTGATACCAGTATACCACGTCGTAATAACCCGACTCCATTCAACCGTGAACGTCGTACAAATACAAATCCACAACGTCCTACACGTCGTACGTGGACGCCTGGTCAGGCTACAGCAAACGGTTATGGTGCAAAGCATCCAATCAATAGTGCGACTCGCCCAACAGTGGCTACGGTCGGTGGTGTACGTTCAGGTGCTGGTTATTTACCACGTCCTACCGAAAAATTTGTACCAAAACCAAATAATTTTGATAACAACAAACGCAAGACAAAAAACCATTCGGAAGAGCCACGTGGAGCAATGGATCGTCGTGCTTTGTTACGTCGTGGTATTATTGAAGAACAAGAAATTGAAGAACGTATGTTGACTCGTGTTTTCCGTACTAAGAAAAGTAAGGAAAATGATAACAAAGTTAAAGTTGAAAAATCTAATATTGTTGTGATTGATGGTGATGATTTAACCATTAAAACTTTGTCAGAAAAAATCGGCAAGCCAGTTAATCAAATTATTAAGCAGTTGATGGTACTTGGCGAAATGTGTACTATTAACAGTGTAATTGATTTTGATACTGCTGCTTTAGTTTCCGAAGAATTTGGTGTTAAGTTAGAACGTAGCAATAAAAAGACTTCGGAAGAAATGGTTTCAGCAATTCATCAAACTGCAGATAAAGACGAAAACTTACAATCACGTCCACCAGTAGTTACTGTTATGGGACACGTCGATCATGGTAAAACAACTTTACTTGATCGTATTCGTCACAGCTCGGTTGCTGCTGGTGAAAGTGGTGGTATTACACAACATATTGGTGCGTACCAAGTTGAAGTGGCTGGCAATCGTAAGATTACTTTTATGGATACACCTGGACATGCTGCATTTGATAAAATGAGAGCACGTGGTGCAAAAATTACCGACATTGCTGTTTTGATTGTTGCTGGTGATGATGGTGTTATGCCACAAACTGTGGAAGCAATTAAACACATTCAAAATCAAAATTTGGCAATGATTGTTGCTGTAACTAAATGCGACAAAAAAGAATTTAATTTGGAAAAAGTACGTAGTCAGTTAAGTGAGCATGGTATTATTGGCGAAGAATGGGGTGGCGCAACAATGATTATTCCTATTTCTGCTGTCAGTGGAGAAAATGTTGATAAGCTATTAGAAATGATTTTGTTAATGGCTGATATCAATAACTATCGTGCTAATTACAATAAAGAAGCAAGTGGTGCGATTATTGAAGCAAAGATGGATCCGACTCGTGGTGCTGTCGTTACTATCTTGGTGCAAAATGGTACATTGAAAGTTGGTGATACATTATTAGCTGGAACAACAAGTGGTAAAGTTCGTGCGATGAAAGATGATCTTGGACGTACTATTAAAGCAGCGACACCTGGTATGCCTGTTCAAGTTATCGGTTTTACTGAAGTTCCAACTGCTGGTGTTGATGTCTATGTTGTAGATGAAAAATTAACCAAACAAGTTGTTGCTGAACGTAAGAATAAAGAAAAAATGTTGAAAGCAGGTATGGGTAAATCAATTACTGGATTTGATCCATTAGCTGCTATGAAAGATACAGATAAAAAGCAATTAAATATTATTTTAAAAGCTGATGTTTCTGGTAGTTTGGAAGCCATTGAACAAACATTAGCTAATATCCAAAGTGATGAAGTTCGTGTTAGTGTAATTTCTAAAGGTGTTGGTGCAGTTAATGATAATGACTTGGATTTAGCATCGGTTACTGATGGTTTGGTTATTGCGTTTAATATTAAAACCAGTTCGGCAATTCAAAAAAATGCTGATCGTTTGAAAGTTAAAATTCATTCGTTTTCTGTTATTTACGAATTGTTTGATTTTGTAACTGAACGTATGGTACGTATGTTCACTCCACAATATAGCATTGAGCATTACGGTAAAGTTGAAGTTCGTGCTTTGTTTAAGAGTTCAGCTGCAGGTCAAATCGCTGGTTGTCATGTCCTAGATGGTAAAGTTACACGTAACGCAACAGTTATATTATTGCGTGGTAAAACTGAAATTGGTAAATATCAAATTGATAGTTTGAAAGTTAAAACTGATGATCAAAAAGAAGTTCTGAAAGGTGCTGAGTGTGGTATTAAATTAAAAGATGCACCTGAATTAAAAGTTGGTGATATCTTTGATGTCATCGGGGAAAAACAAATGCCGATTATCTTCAACGGTAAGGAGTATAAATTCTAATATGAAAAGTATTGCCAAAGAACGCATCAATGCCGACTTGTATCGTGCATTGTCGAGCATTTTGATGACTAAGGCTAATCATTCTGGATTACGTGGTGCAACAATTCTACGCACTGAATTAAGTGCTGATGGTAGTGTTTGTGATGTTTTTGTAACGGATAATTTAGCTGCCTTTCAACAAGCAACTGGTTTCTTTCGTAGTGAAGTCGCAAAGTTAGTTAAATTACGTCGTATTCCACGTTTGGTTTTTATTCAAGACAAAGGACAAGACAATGCTGACCGTGTGAATGAATTGTTAGCACAACTTGCAAGAGGTAAAAAATGATATTACAAAATGAAGCATTAAAAATTAAACAATTGATTGATAGTGCCAAAACAATTGCTGTTGCTGGTCATTATAATCCTGATGGTGATTCAATTGGTTCTTGTTGTGCTGTTGGTGCTTGGTTAGCAAATCAAGGTAAAGATGTTGCTATTTTTGCTGATGGCCAAATTTCGGATAAATTTTCTTATATTCAAAAAGTTAGTGAATTTAATCTTAAGGCAGAACAAGAACATTTTGATTTGTTAATTGTGCTTGATTTGAATGATCCAGAACGTTTAGGAATTTGGGCAGATTTACCAGCGAAGTCAGATAAAAT
>JAZSAE010000013.1:0-14262 GCA_045601705.1 Clostridia bacterium
GGTATTCGTTATCGTGGTGAACGTGTACGTCGTAAAGAAAGTAAAGCCGGTGCAAAAGGCGCGAAATAAGGAGTAAACAATGATTAAGAAAGAAAACAAAAATTTGGCAAGAAAACAACGTGCTAAAAGACAAAGTGATATTCTTGGAACTGCTACTTGTCCACGTTTGTGCGTTTATCGTAGTTTGTTGCATGTTTATGCACAATTAGTTGATGATGAAAAAGGCAAAACTATTATTGCGATGAATACAAATATGCCAGCAATCAAAGCATTGATTAAAGGTAAAACCAAACGTGAAGCAGCAAATATTGTTGGTGAAGAATTAGCAAAAGCTGCTTTAGCCAAGAAAATCAAAACTGTTGTTTTTGATCGTAATGGTTATGTTTATACAGGTCGTGTTGCTGAAGTTGCTGAAGGCGCACGTAAAGGAGGATTGAAATTCTAATGGAAGAACAAGTAAAAAAAGAAGCAGTTAGTGCAAATACTTTGTTATCAACAACAGGTAAAGAATTACGTGCTAATGCTCGTGATACCAGCAAAAAAGCTTTATATTCAAATGCTGGTCCTCGCAAACCACGTCAACAAAGCGAAGATGAACAAAATGGTTTGTCTTCAAAATTGATTGGTGTTAACCGTATTACAAAAGTTGTTGCTGGTGGTCGTACTTTACGTTTCAACGCTGTCGTTGTTATGGGTAATAAAAAAGGTATGGTTGCAGTGGGTTCAGGTAAAGCTCGTGAAGTTGCTGAAGCAATAAAAAAAGCAGAAAGCGATGCTAAAAAGAATTTCAAAAACGTTCCAATTAGTAATGCAACTATTCCACACCGTATGGTTGGTAAATTCGGTACAACACGTGTATTGTTATTGCCTGCAAAAGGTGGTTCTGGTATAATTGCTGGTGGAGCAGTTAAGGCTGTACTTGAATTGGCTGGTTATGAAGACGTAACTGCTAAATGCTATGGTTCAACTAATTCAATGAACGTTGTGAAGGCAACTATGGCAGCCATTACAAAAATGCGTACCCGTGAAGAAGTGGCACGCTTACGCGGTAAATCCGTAGAAGAAATTTAAGGAGGAAAATTAAAATGGCAGAAACTACAACAAAAACAACTAAAACACCAGCAGTAAAAACTACTGCTGCAAAAGCAACCGCTCCAAAGGCTACTACTGCAAAAACTACAACAGTAAAAGCAGCAGCACCAAAAGCGACTGCAACAAAAACAACAACTGTAAAAGCAACAACAGCTAAAACAGCTGCTCCAAAAGCCGCTGTAAAGCCAGCAGCTAAAACAACAGTTAAATCTGCTCCAAAAGCAGCAGAAAAGAAAACTGCTAAGCCAGTTGCTAATGGTAAAATCCGTGTAACAATGATTCACGGTATTGCTTCTTGCACAAAACGTCAAATCCGTACTGCAAAAGCATTGAAATTAAGTCGCCCTGGTGATACTCGTGAATTGCCAAATTTACCATCTACTTTGGGTGCTTGCAAAAAATTGGAACACTTAGTAAAAGTTGAAATAATTTAAGGAGTACATCATGATTATCAATGAATTGTCGCCACATCCGTTGGCTAAAACAAAAAAACGTCGCGTCGGTCGTGGTATCGGTAGCGGTATGGGTAAGACTTCAACCCGTGGACAAAAAGGTGCTGGACAACGTTCTGGTGCTGGTTTACGTACAGGCTTTGAAGGTGGTCAAATGCCTTTAATGCGTCGTTTACCAAAACGTGGTTTTACCAATATTTTTTCAAAGGAATATGCTATTGTTAATGTTAGTGCTTTGAATCAATTTAAGGCTAATGCTCAAGTTGATGCTGCAATCCTTTTAGAAAAGGGTATAATTTCTAAAGTGGGTGCATACGGTATTAAAATTTTGGGCGATGGTGAATTAAAAGTTGCTTTAAAGGTAACTGCTAACGCATGGACAAAAGAAGCAGAAAAGAAAATTAAAAAAGCTGGTGGAGAAATTAAAAAATGTTAAAAACATTGCGCGAAGCCTTTGCTCAAAAAGATTTGCGTCGTAAAATTCTTCTGACGTTAGGATTAATGTTGGTTTATTGTATTGGGTGCTTTTTGCCTATTCCTGGTATTGATCCTAGCGTCTTTTCCAGTGCCGTTAATGGTTCAGGTTCAAACAGTTTTTTAAGTTTATTATCATCTTTAACTGGTGGGGCTTTATCAAAAGGTGCTTGGTTTGCAATTGGTGTTTCACCTTATATTACATCATCAATTGTTATCCAGTTGTTAACTGTAGCTGTTCCTGCATTGGCTCGTTTATCAAAACAAGGTAGTGAAGGACGTAAAAAGATTGCAGTAATTACACGTTATGTTGCGTTGGTTTTGGCATTAGTTCAAGCAATTGCAATCGTATTATCAGTTAATACAGTTAGCAGTAAAACCTTATTATGGTCGGCTGTTCCAGATTTCTTAGTTCAAGTATTAGTTGTAATTTCTTTTGTTGCTGGTACTATGTTAACCGTTTGGATTGGTGATAAAATCACAGAAATTGGTATTGCAAACGGTATGAGTATGTTGGTTTTTGTCGGTATTTTGACTTCTGGCGTAACAGCATTTACCAGTAGTATTATGAAAATCTTCACCGAAGGTGTTGACGCTATTATTACACCTATTGTCTTTATTATTTTGTTGGTTTTTATTTTTATGTTTATTGTTATGTTCGATTTATCCGAACGTCGTATTCCTGTTACTTACGCAAAACAAGTTAAAGGTAATAAAATGTATGGTGGACAATCAACAAATATTCCAATTAAATTGAATGCAACTGGTGTTATGCCAATTATCTTCGCAACTGCACTTGTTAACTTCCCACAATTGATTATGCAAATGTTATTATCATTTAATAATCAAGGCGTGATGAAAGCTTATGACTGGTATCAAACCTATATGGGTACGGGTACGTGGATTAATATTGTTGTTACTGCGTTGTTAATTTTAGGATTCTCTTATTTTTACGCAACTATGACATTTAATCCAGAAGAAGTAGCATTGCAAATTCAACGCAATGGTGGTTTTATTTTAGGATATCGTCCAGGAAAACCAACGGCAGATTATTTAAAGAAAGTTTCACATCGAATTACATTTTTTGGTGCAATTTTCTTAATGTTGGTTTCAATGGTTCCATCTTTACTGTTTACCACAATTCCAGCGATTGCAGGGGATTCTTTAACAACAGCATTTACTTCAATTGGTATGTTGGTGTTAGTATCAGTTGCTTTGGAATTTGACAAATCAATTCAAAATCAAATGTTAATGAAACAATATAAAGGCTTTTTGAAATAAAATTAAAAGTCCGAAAGGGGGAAATTATGAATATAATATTAAATGGGGCCAGTGGTAGTGGCAAAGGTAGCATGGCTGGTTTCTTGGTTCGAGATTTTGGTTTAGTCCATATTTCGACCGGTGATTTATTTCGTGAGCAAATAGCGAAACAAACACCACTTGGTAAAAAAGTTGAATCGTATGTTTCGACTGGAAAATGGGTACCTGACGAAGTAACCATTGAAGTATTAATGGATCGCATTAGTCAACCTGACTGCGCGAAAGGTGTCATTTTGGATGGTTTTCCCCGTACTTTAAATCAAGCAATCGCACTAGACAAAGTTTTGAAAGTTGATTTGGTTATCGCTATTGAAGTTACTGATGAGATTGTTCAAACTCGTTTAGGTGGTCGTTATATGTGTCGTAACTGTGGTACAATTCACTCAACACGTTGGGATGCTATTGATAAATGCAAAAAATGTGGTGGTACTGACTTGTATCAACGTGATGATGATAAAGCCGAAGTTATTCAAAAACGTTTAGAAAACTTCAAATTGAATAATGGTGAAATTTTAGATTTCTATCGCAAGGCAGATAAATTATTTGTTGTTCAAGATAAGATTGAAAATACACCTGCAGATACGTATGCTTTAGTAAAGGATACGGTTGCAAAATTATGAAACAATTAACAGCTGCACAAATTTCAAATATGCGCTTTGCTGGTAAAGTTTTGGCGGATACGTTTAAACATATTCGCCAAAATTTACATGCAGGTATGACAACACGTGATGTTGATAAACTAGCAGAAAATTATATTCTTCAACAAGGATGTTATCCTTGCTTTAAGGGTGTTTATGATTATCAATATGCGTGTAACACTAGTGTTAATGAAGAAATTATTCACGGTATTCCAACAGATAAAGTTTTAAATGATGGTGACATCATTACTGTTGATTGTGGTGCAGGATTTAATGGTATTTGCACTGATGCTTGTCGTACATTTGCTGTTGGTAAAATTTCGGCACAAGCACAAGAATTAATTAATGTTACTCGAAACTGTTTTTATCGTGCTGTTGAAAAAATTAAACCTGGCATTGAAGTAGCAATCGTCGGCAAGACAATTGAAAATTATATTGATAAACTTGGCAATTATAGTATTTTGGAAAACTATTGTGGTCATGGTATTGGTAAAAATTTACACGAAGACCCACTGATTCCTAATTACATTGTGCGCAACTCAAGTTTACAACAACATACTCGCAAAAAATTTCAAATGAATACTGCCGTTTGTATTGAGCCAATGATTTTCCAAAGTAAAAATAATAAGGTAAAAGTTGCACCTGATGGTTGGACAGTAATTTCAACTGATGGAGCATTAAGTGCACATTATGAAAACACCGTCCTGATTACAGCGAACGGTGTTGAAGTTTTAACAAATAGTGATGAAAATTAACTGTTTTTTATGTTAACGCCTTTTGGTGCTAATATAAATTCAGTTGCCGTTTTTTGCATAATCATACCACCAATGGCATTTACAAAACCACAAATATAATCCAAGAAACGTTGACCTTCTGCTGTGGTAAATCTTGATAAAGAAACTATACAAGCATTGCCATTTGCTAAATTAGTCAAAATTGTAGAAATTTCAGCTGATGTTTGTGGTGCTATTACTAATAAATTTTGATTAGCACTAACTTGACCTAACAAAGCATTATCAAAATTACCTGATAAGTTATTGTGCGTATTAAAAATTTGTGGTTGTGGTGTTTCAACAACTTGTTGCACAACGGTTGGTTGTGGAGTAGGTATTGGTGCAGGCTGTGCAATTTGGATTAAAGATGGTGTTGTTCCACCAGTCAAACCGTTATCACCTAGCAATACATTTGCAGCTTCTTGCCGTTTATCTTCCATTGTTGGTTGTGCTGATAACATTGTAGGTTCAGGAGTTACAGTTGTTTGTGTTGGTACAGGTTCTTGTTCTTCGTATTCATAGTTTTCTTCTTCTGTAACTTCTGGCTCTGGTTCAGTTTGAATTTTTTTCTTTTCAATTGTTAAACCGTTTTTCAATAAGTTAAATAACCCCATAAAATATTATTGCGCAGATTTTAATTGTTTGCAATTAGAATTATTGTTATAATTGTCATTATGAATAAGATTAGTGTTTTAGGTTGTGGGCGTTGGGCATCCTTTCATGCCTGGTATCAAATTGAAAAATTATACAATGATGTAATGATGTGGGGACGTGCCGAAGATAAATATTTTGCTGAATTACGTCAAACGCATAAAAATGGCTATATTGAAATGCCAAAGAATTTGCGTTATAGTACGGATTTAGCCGAAACTATCAATTTTGCTGATACAATCATTATCGCAATCAGTGCACAAGCAATGCAAGAGTTCGCTAAAACGATTGCGCAACAAGAACCTAAAAATAAAACGTTTGTCCTTTGTATGAAAGGGATTGACCAAAATACTGGAGAGCGTTTGAGTGAAATTTTGCGCAAAAATATAGATGATTCTAATCATATTTGTGTTTGGGTCGGACCTGGACATATTGAAGAATTAACAGCGAATCAACCAAATGTAATGATTATCTCTGGCGATAATGAAGCAACAGTTAAGCATTTAATTAATAAATTTGAAAGTCCTTTAATTTCTATTTTAAGTAGTGATGATTTGATTGGTGTTGAAGTTGGTGCAGCTGCTAAGAATGTAATGGGAATTGCGGCTGGCTTTTTGGATGGCTTAGGTAAGTCATCACTCAAAGGTGCTTTAATGGCACGTGGCTGTTATGAAGTTTCTCTTTTGATTGAAAAAATGGGTGGCAATAAAATGACTGCTTTTGGTATGAGCCATCTCGGTGATTTTGAAGCTACGTTATTTAGTAAAAACAGTCATAACCGTCGTTATGGTGAAGAATATATACAAGACTGTTTGTCTGATAACATTGGTACGGCCGAAGGTGTTGGAACAACCAAGGCAATGTATCAATTAGCACAAAAATATGGTGTATATATGCCAATTACTACTACGATTTATCGTATCTTAAACCTTGGGGCAAATAAAAATGATGTGATTTACGATTTATTTAAAACAACAACACATAAGGAATTTAATTATGAATAATGAATATTTTTCTTTTGAAGTTAAAGCAAAATCATCAGAATGTTTTGCAAGGACTGGTGTTTTTCATACACCACATGGAAAAATCGAGACCCCAATTTTTATGCCAGTTGGCACAAGGGCATCTGTTAAAGGCTTAGCTCCGGAAGAAGTTGCTGATGCTGGTGCAGAAATTATTCTTGCAAACACTTACCATTGTTTCTTACGCCCAGGTGCAGATATTGTTGCTCAAGCTGGAGGGTTACATCAGTTTATGAATTGGAATGCTCCGATTTTGACCGACAGTGGTGGCTTCCAGGTTTTTTCTTTGGAAAATTTACGCAAACTTGATGACGACGGTGTTTCTTTTAAAAGCCATATTGATGGCAAACTTTTTAAATTTACCCCAGAAAGCAATATGGAGGTTCAAAATAAACTAGGCGCTGATATTATTATGCAATTAGATATTTGTACACCTTACGGAGCTACTAAAGAAGAAGTTATTGCTGCCGACGCACGTACTGTGGATTGGTTACGTAGATGTTATATCGCTCATCAAAATCCCAAACAAGCGTTGTTTCCAATTATACAAGGTAATTTTTATAAAGATCTTCGTTTAAAGAGTTTGGAAAATGCGTTGCCTTATATGAAGCACGGAATCGCTGTTGGTGGTTTAGCTATTGGTGAACCTTTTACTGTTTTACGTGAACATTTACAAAATCTTGCACCACACTTGCCAGTAGAAGTTCCACATTATTTGATGGGTGCTGGAACGCCAGACTATATTTTTGAAGGTATCGAAAATGGTATTGATATGTTCGACTGTGTATATCAAACTCGTATGGCACGTCACGGTATGGCAATTACTGATGACGGAAATATCAATATTCGTAATCAAAAATATCAAACCGACTTTACGCCGATACAATCAGATTGTCAATGTTATGCTTGTCGTAACTATACTAAAGCTTATATTCGACATTTAATTTCAGTTGGTGAAATGTTTGGTGCTCGTTTGTTATCTTTGCATAACATTCACTGGACCTTGAATTTAGTTAGAAATATTCGTACTGCAATTCGTGAGGATCGCTTTATGGCTTATAAAAAAGCTTTTTACCAACGTTTTTATCACGACGATGTTCATTGTTCCTAAAATCCGACAAAAATTTTGGTTGTATTCTTGATTTTGTTAAGATATAATTGCTACTATGGTAAGTAATATTGTTTCATACATAATGTTAGGCCTTGTTGTGGTAGCAATGGCCGTATTCTTGTTTACTTCAGGTCGTAAACAAAAAAAAGCACAAGAAGATTATATGTCGATGTTGGACAGTCTTCGTCCAGGTGTAAAAGTTAAAATGATTTCTGGTTTATTAGGACGCATTAAAGATATTCGTGAAGAAGCACCTAATTTCAAAACAGTTACTTTAAATATTGGTGATGATAAAAATGTTGTTGAAATGACTTTTGTTATTGATGCAGTACAAGGTATTGTAAACGAAGAAGCAATCAATAAATTAAAGATGGAAAAAATGGTTTCCGGAGAAGAAACTACTAAAACGGTTGAAACTACTGTTAATATTGAAGATGCGATTGGTGCTGTAGAAGAAACTACTTCTTCAACCAAGAAACCAGCAAAAAAACGCAAGTAAAAAATCCTATAATTGGGTAAGCAAATTTGATAATTGTGTTAAACCCAAAGAAGGAACAAAAAAAGGCAAGTGTACAAATTCCGATAATTCTTATTAGTCGGAATTTTTTCTTTGGTAATAAATTTTCTAAACGATGGTTAATTGCAAATAAAGTGGTGTATTGACTGGTGAGAATAGCGAGTAAAATCACAATCACATTAATAAAATTTGGCGCAGCTGTGAGTAGTGGAATTGGTGCGTTTTGTGTATTAGTGCTTTTAATTGTGGTTAAAATAAGGCCAACTAAAATAGTGATAATAATGGCTGTTAAAGCACCAGCATTCAATAGTGTACTGCGTTTATGATGAGTTGCTGCTGCTTTAATAAGTTCAGGGAAGACAAAACAATTTAATCCTGCATATAAAAAAGCTGATAAAATGTGAACTGGGATGTGTTGCCAGATATAATGTGTAGAAACAGATTGTGATAGTAAATATGGTATTGCTGTTGTGGTGATTAACACAATTATGATAAATACAATATATGTATTAAAATGTGACATACGGTGAAAGCCGAATAAGACTACCAACAAACTAACAATTAAAGAAATAATTGTCATACCTACATTTAATAATGAAGTGATGCCAGCCGTCATTGCTGTAAAGAGTACAAAATAAATTATAGCAAAAAAAACATCACTAATTCGATTAAGCCAAGTGTTTGTTAGTTCTAATTTTTTTGATTTTTTTGTTATTGGATAATTAAATAGAACTTGTAAGGTAATGATGACAAACATTGTCAAACCAACAATAACGGCAATACACCAGGTTGGTAATTGAATTTTACCAAAGAAAGTAATAATTTCAGCGCCTGTGGCAAAGCCAGCACCAATAACAGAACCAAGAAATAACATTGTTATTTCAATCATCTTCGTCACTGTCTCCGTTGTCGGCAAAAAGTTTTACGACGGTGATGTTATTTTTAGCTTTGGTGTTTTGTTTTTCTTTTAAATGATTATACATTAACCCAATCATAATTGGAGGTAAGTAGGTCCCGTCTTTAATTAGTGTACGATAGGTTTGTGTGCTTTTTTCGTAATCACCTAAAGCAGTGTAGCATTTGGCAATAAAAATACCGATAGCACTTTGTTGTGCTTTAGTTTTGGCATATTTTTGTGCAAGTTTGGCTTCGGTTAGTGCTGTTGTAAGATTTTTATTGCTATATTCATGTTCAGCACGGGCAACATAATATTCCCAACCATCATATAAATCACAAATTGTGCCCATATCAATGTATATCGTTCACTCGTAAAATTTATTGCTTGAATCTTAGAAAAGTGGTAACCTTATATCATATATATGGAGGAAAATAAGAAATGGCATTATTAAAAAATATTGAATGGAAAGATAATTCAAACAACGTTTTGATTCATAAGTACGATATGAAGGACGATTACATTTCAAAAGGTTCTGTTCTAACAGTACGTGATGGTCAAAATGTTGTATTTGCTACACAAGGTAAAATGGCAGATGTATTTTTACCAGGCTATTATAAACTAGATACAAAAAGTATTCCAGTACTTACTAAATTGATGTCTTGGAAATATGGTTTCCAAAATCCATTTCGTAGTGATGTTTATTTTGTTTCGACAAGACAATTCACTAACCAAAAATGGGGAACACCAAATCCAATTACAATTCGTGATAAAGAATATGGTGCAGTTCGTGTTCGTGGTTTTGGTACATATAGTTTCCGTGTGAAAGATGCGTATGTCTTTTTAAGTGAATTATCTGGTTCAGGACAATCTTTTGTTACTGAAGATATTACCGACCATTTACGTAGTGTTTTAATTTCAGGCATTACTGATGCTATTGGCGAAAGTAACTTATCGATTTTGGATTTTGCTGCAAACTTAGATGAATTAGGTGATCGTGTTAAAGCAAGTTTAAGCGAGCATTTCAAAAGCATTGGTTTGGAATTAGTTAAATTAACTATTGAAAACTTATCTTTACCCGAAGAATTGGAAAAAGCATTAGATAAAAATACAGCTGCAATGATGCGACGTGGTACAACCGATGTTGAAATGCGTTTGGCACAAGCAGATGCTTTACGTGAAGCGGCGAAAAATCCTGGAATGGCTGGTTCAATGCTTGGTGCTGGTATGGGAATGGGAATGGGTGCAAATATGGGTCGTATGTTTTCCCAAATGAGTGAATCAGAAACAACTAACACAGCTGGTAAAAAATTCTGTCCACAATGTGGCGCAAGTGTTGGTGCAAAGGTTAAATTCTGTCCAGATTGTGGTGCTAAGTTAAGTGCTAATAATGCATGTGGTAAATGTGGTGCAGCAATTAAAGCTGGTTCAAAATTTTGTTCAGAATGTGGAAATAAATTATAATGTCAACAGTAAACGAAACCGGTGTAACGCAAAAGTGTGAAAAATGCCATGGTGATTTGGTTTTTGATGCGCAAAACCAAGTTTTGACGTGTCAAAAATGTGGCAATGCTTTATTAGTGACTGATCAAGGCGATAACCTTGAAAAATCTTTTAGTGAATTACTAATGAATGCACCAACTTGGCAAAAAGATGCTTCTGTTTTTCAATGTCAACATTGTGGTGCAAAGAGTATTATTTCTAAATTCGATATTATTGCTGAATGTGATTACTGTGGTGCGAATAATATTAATGAAATTAAAGAAATTCCTGGTGTGCGTCCTGATGCCGTTGTTTTGTTCAATTTAAGTAAAGAAGAAGTACAAAAAAAAGTGCATACTTGGTTGTCAAAACGTTATTTTGCACCAAATGATTTTAAGCAAATGGTTGCAAATCGTCAATTACACGGTGTTTATTTTCCTGTGTTTAATTT
Organism: Clostridia bacterium; assembly: GCA_045601705.1. Taxonomy (GTDB): domain Bacteria; phylum Bacillota; class Clostridia; order Christensenellales; family UBA1242; genus RGIG8050. The sequence goes on from JAZSAE010000013.1 coordinate 10,879, forward strand.
TGATGCGTGTGTTGTTACAAAATATAATGGAATTCAAATTGTTTCACATACAGTTTCTGTCGATGTCGATGGTGAAACAGTTACACGAACTGAAGATTTCCATCATCCATTATACGGTATTGATAAACATACTTTTGATGATGTCTTAGTTTTGGCAAACGAAGAAATCACAGCACAAACTCTTAAATCATTACAACCATTTGATACCAAAAAAAGTAAACCATTTCAACAAGCCTATCTTTCTGGATATGGCGTAAGCCAGGCATCTAAAGAACCAACACAAGCTTGGGATGATGCAAAACACCAAATGGAAGAAGTGATTCGCCGTAAGATTAAACATCAACATAGTGGCGTACGTATAGAAAACTTAAAACTTGATATGGAGATAACCGATGTTAAGTATAAGTACGCGCTTTTACCGATTTATGTTGGACGTACAGAATATAAAGGCAAAAAGTACGAACTTTATGTGAATGGACAAACCGGTAAGGTTTATGGCAAAACGCCAAAATCTAAATGGAAAGTTTTTACTTTCTTCGCTACGATGGGAACAATTGTTGCAGGACTCGGGATATTGCTTGCTATGTTTTTATAAATGCATTATAATACAAGTATGGATAAAAGATTTTTTTCACGTATTTTAATTATTTTAGGCGTTGTCGCTGTTTTAGTACTTTGGTTATTGAAGGAAATTCCTGCAACAGCTGAAATGTTTTCTTGGTATTCGGTAGCGTGGGGTGCAACAATTTTATCTGGTGTCGTTGGCTTGAAGTTTTTGTTAGACGGTATCTTTATGGGAAGCAATGGTGTTATTAGCCGTAAGTTTTTAATTTTGCTTGGTGCTGTTTGTTTAATTGGTGCTTTCTTGTGTTTAACATCTGCTATTGTAATTCCAAATAATTTAATTATGCCAATTATTGCTGTTGCGTTGGCTGGCGCAATTTTCTTAGGTATAATGGTAACTGGCGCACGTAAATGGGACGGTGCAGATAATCAACGTGTCGGTTATAAAAATTATCATCAACGTGAAGCCGAAGAAGAAAAAGCTGAAAAAAAATAATAATCACTTGTTGACATTTTTCTTAAAGTAACGCATAATGTGTTACGTGCTTCCGTGGCTCAGTTGGTAGAGCAACTGACTTGTAATCAGTAGGTCGTCAGTTCGAATCTGACCGGGAGCTCCAAAACACAAAAGTTCCTTAAATGGAACTTTTTTTATGCAAAAAAGTAAAATTATATATAAAATAAATAAAATTTGCTTTATCAGGTTATAATTGGTATAATTATTGATATGGCTAAATTTTTTTCCAAAAAAACGGCTTTAATTTTGTTAACCGTTGTGATTGCAGTAAGTGGTATTATTTGGGTTATTGTCGCAAATATTGATCCAAAATTTGATTCTAAAATTAACAACATTCCAGCAGGCTTAGTTGTATCTGGCAATGGCACAGGTTCAGTTTTGGTGGACGATTATTTGTATTTTGTTGGTGACAGTATAGCAACGTCAGATATTAAATATGGTGATAACGAATATTTTGCGCATGGTAAAATGATGGATACAGGTATTTATCGTGTGAAATTGGTTGATGGACAACCAAACTTAACTTATGAATACGATAATACTTCAACTAACGATAAAGGCGAAAAGATTAAACTACAACCTGGTGATGAAGGTTATAACACTAAGGTTGTTGCTGTAACAGACTGGGAAAATGTTGGTAAAAAAGGCAATAAGATTGAATCCGTTGTTCCTAAAATTGCTGGTCACGACCAAACAGCAATGTGGGTTTTTGGTAAACAATTGATTTATGTTTCGCCACATAATCGTTATGATAATCGTGGTAAATTATTGTCTAATTATTTGGATTTTTTCCGTGTTGATTTAGATGGTAAGAATCATACTTTAATTTACACAACGGAGAGTGCTGATTTAACTACGGAAAACTTTACTGTATGGGCTGATAGTACTGAAAATGTTTATTTGTTAGTGTATGAAATCGAAAAAGATGCGACTGAAGGTACAATTAAAAAAATCAATGTAAAAGATAAAAAAGTTACCACTGTTGACGAAAAAGTTACTAATGTCGTTTTCCCAAGTGCAAATTACTATACACAAAATACTAATGAAACTTTAGATAAGGTTTATGGTGGTGTGATGAGTTATGTATATTATACCAAAGCTCGTGAAGATAATTTTATGGGAAATTTGTTGTATCGTTATGCAATTAAGGGCAGCGAAGCCGAATTGATTGCCAGTGAAGGTGGTGCAGAAAAAGGTACAACATTTAAACCTTTGGCTGTAACTCCATTGCAAAATGGTAACGCACAATTTGTGTTCTCAGCAACGACCCAAAATACAACCACAACTACTGGTTTTGGTTTATGTCAAATTAACGAACATAATTATGTTGATTATTCCTATGTTCAACCAGAAGAAACGTGGGGATTGAAAGAAGACGCTAATGTACAAATCTATGCTAATGGTTATTGTACTATCGACAGTAAATTATACCGTTACGCTGTAAATGGTACAGAAATGATTTTTAATAATCAAGAACTTTATGATAATGTGGGTAAAGTTCTTGCCGTTTATGGTGACGTTATTTATATTCAAAATGAAACAACAGTAGCTAAAATCAATGCAACTGGTGGTGTTACAAATATCAGTGTCGTTTTAGAAACAGCAACTGATGATACTGTTACGGACGATACAAGTGCTGAAGAAGGTTCAGAAACCGAAACACCTTCACATACGATTACATTGCCTATTGCTGTTTTATATCAACCACACGGTAATACTGGTGAACCAATGGTTTTTGTCCAAGATGCATCACACATTCGTCTTTATACTGAAAATAGTAAACTTAATTATTTGAAATTTAAACAATCGTAAAATCATTAAAAATCGTTTGACAGCATTTTAATGGTATAATAAACTAAAAATAGTTAAAAATAAAAAAAGGAGAAGAACATAAAAATGAGTAAATTTTTAAAACCAATGAAAGATGGTAATGGATTATCATCAACCGGAGTAGGTAACTTAAGTGATATTATTAGTAATATCAATAAAGTTATTAGTACAGGTATTGGTATTATTACAACTGGTGTTATCATTTTGGCAATTTTTATTGCATTCAAATTCTTTACCGCTGATGATGATACTAAACGTAAAAACGCAAAATCACAATTAATTTATTGTATCATTTGTATTGTTATTTTGCTTGCTTTGTTAATCCTTGCTCCAACCGTTACAACTGCAATTAAAGATGCGTTGGATGAAGCAGCAGTTTAACGATAATAAAACACGGTGCACGCCGTGTTTTTTATTTGCATATATAACGATATGAAACCAATTACCAAGGCGGTCATTACGGCGGGTGGGTA
>JAZSAE010000014.1:0-9301 GCA_045601705.1 Clostridia bacterium
GAAGAAATTGCTGACCAAATCAAGGCATTAAATGATTTAAAGACAATGGCACTAAGTTATGGAATTGATATTAGTGTTCCTGCAAAAAATGCACAGGAAGCTGTTCAGTTTTTATATTTTGGTTATTTGGGTGCTGTAAAAGACCAAAATGGTGCAGCTATGAGTTTAGGACGTAATACAGCATTCCTTGATATTTACATTGAACGTGATTTACAAAATGGCACATTAACCGAACAAGGTGCACAAGAATTGATTGACCAATTTGTAATGAAATTGCGTTTAGTTAAGTTTATGCGTACGCCAGAATACAATAAATTATTTAGTGGTGATCCTACTTGGGTGACTGAAGCAATTGGTGGTATCAGTTTAGATGGTAGGCCATTGGTAACTAAAACGGCTTTCCGTATGTTGCATACGCTTGATAATTTAGGACACGCACCAGAACCTAATTTAACAATCTTGTGGTCGGAAAAATTGCCACAGAATTTTAAAAATTATTGTGCAAAGATGAGTATTAGAACTTGTGCGATTCAATATGAAAATGATGACTTAATGCGTCCATATATGGGGGATGATTATGCAATTGCCTGCTGTGTTAGTTCTATGCGTATTGGTAAAGATATGCAATTCTTTGGTGCAAGGGCCAATTTGGCAAAATGTTTATTGTATGCCATCAATGGTGGTAAAGACGAAAAAACAAAAGACCAAGTATCGCCAAAAATGCAACCAATCACCAGTGAATATTTGAATTACGGTGAAGTAATGAAGAAGTATGACAAAATGATGGATTGGTTGGTGGAACTTTATGTAAATACTTTGAACTGCATTCATTATATGCACGATAAATATTCTTACGAAGCCTTAGAAATGGCTTTACACGATAATGATGTTCATCGTTTCTTTGCAACTGGAATAGCAGGTTTATCTTGTGCTGTTGACAGTTTGTCCGCAATTAAATATGCTCGTGTTAAAGTTATACGTGATGAAGCAGGTGATGCCGTGGATTATCTGGTGGAAGGTGATTATCCTAAATATGGGAACAATGATAACCGTGTTGATCGTATCGCAGTTGATTTGGTTGACCGTTTTATGCATAAAGTACGTAAGCATAAAACTTACCGTAATGCAGAACCAACAACTAGTATCTTAACAATCACTTCTAATGTTGTTTATGGTAAAAAAACTGGGTCAACACCTGACGGACGTAAGGCTGGCGAACCATTAGCTCCTGGGGCTAATCCAATGGCTGGACGTGATACTAGTGGTGCTTTGGCATCATTGGAAAGTGTTGCAAAAATCAATTATAAAAATGCTCGTGATGGCATTTCAAATACATTCTCAATTATACCATCTTCTCTTGGTAAAGATTTGGATACGCAAGTTACAAACTTATGTAGATTGTTGGATGGTTATATGAAAAGTAAAGGACATCATTTAAATGTAAATGTTTTTGATCGTGAAACTTTAATTGATGCTCAGAATCATCCAGAAAAATATCCAAGTTTGACTATTCGTGTTTCTGGTTATGCTGTTAATTTTGTTAAATTAACAAAAGAGCAGCAAGATGATGTAATTGCACGTACAATCCACGAAAGAATTTAAATTATGAAACACGAAATGAAAATTAAAGCCGTTTATTTTGAAAAAATAAAAAGTGGCGAAAAAATTTACGAAGTGCGTTTAAATGATGAAAAGCGTCGTTTGTTGAAAGTTGGTGATATTTTAATTTTAAAAAAAGAGCCGGAACAAAAAGAAGAACTACATTTGCAAATAAAGGATTTAATTTATTTTAAATCGTTTAAAGAAATGGTTAATACTTTGCCACTAAATCAAGTGGGATTTGCTGGAATGCTAAAAGAAGATGTTGTTACAGTTTATCATCAATTTTACACACTTGCAGATGAAGAGAAATTTGGCGTAGTTGCGATTAAAGTGTGATTTGACTATGTTTTTATAAACAATTATAATTTTTATAATGGAATTAGAAGTAACCAAAGCAGTAAAAAAAGTATTACTTGTTGGTGAAGAACGCATCTGTCGTCAAGTTGCGTATGTTTTAGGTTTTGAAGATTATGAATTGTTGGATGAACTTACCGAAGAAAATTATTTAAAATTTAAAGATTATGAAATTTACGTTAGTAAATTTAAACGTAAAAGTAAAAAGATTGTAGCAAAAGGTTTGTTGAAAAACAAAGAAATAAAATATTTAGAAGACATTTGCCGTGCGATTGATAAAGAATATAAAGCAAATTGTCGCAAGAGCAGGCAAGAGTCAAAACAGCAATTACGTAAATATCCTTTTTTTGCAAAATTAAAATTACGTGTGTTTAATTTTTTAGTGTTTATGTATTTTCGAATTAAAGGTGCAAAAACCATATATCATGCCAAGCGATGCCAATATCATAAGATTAAAGACTTAAAATCTTTAGCATCATTAAGGTGTTTAAAACCGTCAGAATTATTTTTATATGTTTTAAAAGCTCCTGTAAATGAGCGTATAGAATGTTCGTTAATTGAACGAGATTTGTTAGTTAGTAAATATGGGGAAGTTCGTGGATGTTGTAATGTAATGCTTCCTTTTGGTAATTTAGTATTTAATGGTGAGTTAAATGAATTATATAATAGTATTTATGCAAAGATAATTAAATTATCATCTTTGAATCATTCTTATTGTTTATGTAATCTTTATGGCTGGTGTCATTCTTATTTGAATCATACAAATAAGCCATTGTTAGGTTTGTTAAAAACACAATTAACTCCAGAAAGAATTACTGTAGCTTTTGATAGGACTTGTAACTTATGTTGTAAATCTTGTAGAAATAAACGTTTTATTATGGATACTACATCTCGAATAAGAACAAGTTTATGTGCTGATAAGTTGCAGCAATCAGGTTTTTTGGATAAAACAAGAACTTTGGTTGTTGCAGGTCATGGTGAAGTTTTTTATAGTCGATATTATCGACAATTATTAGAAACTAATTTAACTCGTGAAAATATTAATATATTTTCGAATGGAATTTTATTTAATAAAACGAATTGGGATTGGTTGAAGGGAAAGTATAAAAAAATTGATGTAGGTATATCGGTTGATGCTGTAACTGCAGAAACTTATCAAAAATTACGTGGTGGTAATTTCGATATTCTATTAGATAATTTAACAATGTTAGGTGAGTTGAGATCTTGTAATAAGATCGGTTGGTTTGTATTGCATTTTGTTGTGCAGCGTGATAATTTTCGTGAAATGGCTGATTTTGTAAAACTAGGAAAAAGGCTTGGTGTAGATAATATTGAGTTTCAACGTATGAATAATTTTGGTAATTTATCGAAAAAGCAACATCAACAACGTTGCTTAATTATTGATGATAAATACCTAGACTATGAATTATGGCAAGTATTGCAAGATCCAATATTTAAAGAGCCAATTGTCGATTTAAGTGGGTTTAATCGTTACTTAATTGCTTCGGCAGAAAAGTATCAAAATGTTGCAAAAGTTGAAGAAGTTAAGTAAATTAATAATTTGTTTGTGAGTGTGCATACTAAGTTATGCGAAATTTTTTGTTGGCAACTGTTTGCTGGGGAATGGCTTTATTGACTGCTGTGACTGGAAATACTGGCCAGATTGTGAATTGGGGGCTTAGTCATAAAGGTAATGAAACTACGCCCGTTGTTAGTTCGATAGGTGCTGAATTGCTAAAGAAATATAATGGCTTGTATGTTGGTGATATAAGCCAAAGGCAAGTTTATTTAACTTTTGATTTAGGTTACGAAGCCGGTTATACAGGCGAAGTTTTAGACCTATTAAAAGAATACCAAATCAAAGGTTTATTTTTCTTATGTGGTAATTATTTAAGTCAAACTGATTTAATTTTAAGAATGCAAAATGAAGGTCATCAGTTAGGAAATCACACGAACAAGCACCGTGATTTACCAAGTTTGGATGAAGAGGGAATTCGACGTGATATCAAAGATTTGCAGTTGCCATCAAATGTTAAATTTTTTCGACCACCACAGGGGCGATTTGATGAGAAGACTTTGCGTGTAGCAAGTGAGGAAGGTTTGCGTGCTGTTTTATGGAGTTTGGCGATTGAGGATTGGCAAAAAACACCTAAATTAAATGTTGATGCTTGCGTAGATAAAATTTTAAAACGTGTGCATCCTGGTGCGATAATGTTGTTCCATATTACAAATCCTGGAACGCCAGAAATGTTGCGTAAGCTTGTTCCAGCATTGCAAGCAAAAGGGTACTCGTTTGGTGAACTAGCTTAACCGATGTAAACGGGTGAGTTAAATTCCGTATCATTACTAATGACGACGTCAGCAAAGGCAAGTCGACGCAGAATGGCACATTCCCGCCTTATGTCGTGGCGGTCGATAATAAAGACTTCAACAGCTCCCCAAATAAAAACCCAAGTTGTAACTTCAAAGATTGTAATTACAAAAAAATTACCAATAAAATGTTCTGCAAAAAAATAAAGCACCATTGCTAACATACCAATAAAAAACAAGGCAAGCGATAAACGAGTGTTGGAATGAAGTTTACGTTTAGCAATGTCATATTCATCGTGAAAATGGCGATGGATTCGGCGAGTAATATCTGACCGACGTAGGTTATTGTCTTCCGTGTGAATATTGATGATAAAATTTTCTTTTGCTGGTAATGGAAAAATATGTTCAGCTTTTTCAATTAAATAATCACTAAGTTCTGGATTGATGTTGTCATCATCATAAGTATAATTTGATAATAATTCATCAGCATTTTTAATTTTGACGTGTAAAGATAATTTATCGTTCTGTAAATGATCTCTCATACTACATTATGAAATAACAAGAGAACCTTGTCAAACGCTTGACTTTGTTTTCGAAAGAGTATAGAATAACATATAACTATGGAAGTTTAGCTCAGTTGGGAGAGCAACTGCCTTACAAGCAGTAGGTCATAGGTTCGAGCCCTATAACTTCCACCATTCAGGAATAAGACGAACTACAACAATATTTGTATTATGTCTTTTTCGGTCAGTTTTTTGTGGATATATTAAATTCAATAAATGATCATCGTTTAGTTTGCAAATATTTTTTTATTTAAGATATAAATATCGTTAATATGAGGGTAATAAATGGAAAATACAATTATTTATTTAATTAGACACGCCGAAACTGTTGACGAAAAAGGAATTAGAAATACAAATAAAGATTCACAGTTAATCAACGAAAAAGAAATTTTATCAGTTGCGGGTGGAGAACAAGCAAAAAAAATTAAGTGAGCATGAAGAATTAAAAAATTTGGATGCAATTTAGTTTATCATAATGCTACTAATTTAAATATTAAGTCACCATGTTTATTAAAATTAACTTATAACAAACAAAAATTAATTGACCTACAACAGCTAATTTAATAAGTGAAAACTTTAGATTGAATATAATAAAATAATTTTAATTTGTTATAATGATAAAGTATATTAAACTAATAATAGAGATTTTTATGTTTTTTAATATTTTCAAAAGGAAGAAAAAAGAAATCAATAAATCAGCAAAATTTTCAAAAGAGGATTTACAGTGGAATAAAATGTGGGAATTGTGGGCAGATGAAAAAATTGAGTCACCTTACTATGAACTAATGGATTATTTAAGTGGTATTAACGGTGGTGGACATCATTGTCATTTTGATAATACTTTTGATAATTCAAACTTAAAAGAATATGTTATAAACTTAAAAGAGATTTTGCCAGAACCATTAAAAACAAATATTGAAGCAGCTTATGCTGCATATATTACTAATCCAAATGATGTTAGTGAAAAAGATTGTGAGATCCTATCAAAGTGTGACGATGTATATTATGAAAATGAAGAGTTAGTAAACCAAATCTTAAAAGAAAGAGCTAAAAGAATCAAATTATAAAAATAAATAGTTAAGATTGCAATCTTTTTTTATCTTTGCCTTTTGTATCCCAATGTTTGTAAAGAATAAGTTTATATTACATTGAAAGTTGATATTATAAATTGGAGGTAGTTATGTTTGATTTTAATATTTTCCCAAATCTAAAAAAATGTTATATCCACAGTCAAAATTAGATTATAAAAAACTTGTAAATAACTTAAGCGAAAGTTATAATGACTGTGGTTCGGCTAACAATTTTAGCGTTCCACCATTGAACTTAAAAAATAGTAAGTTGTTGGCTTACTATTTTTTTTTATGATTTGGTGATAAATTGTTGCTATGTTAAACTATGTTAGTTTTTATATGGGGGAACTTTGAAAGATAAAATTGTTTTTGTCGATTATGAAGGCACGTTATCTGAAATATCAAAAGGTAGTGGTGTAAATCAAAAAGTTTTAATTGCAGACTTGCTTTTTGATGATGTTTTTAGAAATTTAAAACCAAGAGAAAATGTGAAAAAATTTTTAGCACAATTTATTCCAGAGAATATATTTGTGCTTGGTGTCGTCAGTGTTAATCGTGAGATTAAACAAAAAGAGTGCTGGCTTAAAAAACATTATCCCGAAATACAAGAGTCTAATTATATTTTTATTAGTAGCAAATATAAAAAAGTTGAGATAATGAACGAATTTGTAAAATACAAAAAATTAAAAGTGAGTGATGTAATTTTTATTGACGACAAACAAAGCTATCTCGATGAAGCTATCGCTTGTGGTTATCAGTGTATTAACGCCAATGATATAGCGTAAATTATTTTGTGTTTTTGTAAATTTCGTTGGCGTGGAATATATGAATGCAGTTTTTGACTTCGTTAGTGATGTTAGGGTTTGAGATCGCTTCGAGTGGCGTTTGCCATTTAAAGTTACTATGTTCTGTTAAGATAACTCGTGAGCAGTCATCTGGGATAATGACAAAATTAAATTGACGTGTTTTTTTGCCACTACCTGATAAGTAATCAAAATAGTCAAGATAAGATTCAATATAAGCAATATTCATTCCTGTTTCTTCTTTAATTTCTCGCGCCATACCTTGGGGTATGGTTTCGTTGTTTTCTAAATGTCCACTAGGCAGTTCGTCGATACCCCCAAGAAAGTCGTTTGGTTTTCTGGTAACAACAAGAATTTCACGTTTATTATTTAAAACGATACCACCAACAACAATTTTCTGAATGCCGTCTTTTTGCGCTTGGCTTAAAAGGTAATGATAAAAATCCATCTATATACATTATATCTTGTTTATTGATTTTGCATAATAAAAAATCCAACAAACAAACCTTGATGGTAAATCGTTTGTCGGATTTTTTAATGAGGTTAGTTAAACTTTTCGTTTACTCGCTAACCCTGTTAGTATTATGTGCAGATTTTTTATTTTTAATCAAAATAGCTAAAAATAAAATGGTTTGAAAAAAGTTTCAATTATGATAAACTAAAATGTTTGGGCAATTAACTCAGCGGGAGAGTATCCGCTTGACGTGCGGAAAGCCACAGGTTCGAACCCTGTATTGCCCACCATTATAAAATAATCCGAACCAATCTATATCAATAGTGAGGAAATATCAATGGAAAATACAATTGTTTATTTAATAAGACACGCTGAAACTGTTGACGAAAAGGGAATTAGAAATACGAACGAAGATTCGCAGCTAATCAACGAAAAAGAAATTTTATCAGTTAAAGGTGAAGAACAAGCTAAAAAATTAAGTGAACATAAAGAATTAAAAAATTTGGACGCAATTTGGTCGAGTAGTTATACTAGGGCAAAGGCAACAGCTAAATACATAGCAAATGTTAATAATTTATCATTTAATTTAGATAATGATCTTAGTGAAAGAAAGTTAGGTAATTTACAAGAGTTAGGTGTGTTTATGCAAGGGAAGGCGACCAGAGATCCTTCACAGGAACAACTTTTAGATAGAACTTTCAGAACTTCAGATGGTGAAAGTGCTGAGCAAACTAGGGCAAGAATGAATGAATTTTTCAGCAAAATTCTTGCTGAATATGAAGGAAAAAAGGTGGCTATTGTGAGTCACGGTGGTTCTATTAAATTTTTCTTATTAAATTGGTGTGAAGTGAATAGTGATGTAAAATTAGTATATCGGAATGAAACTGTTTTAGACATTAAGTCACCCTGTTTACTAAAATTAACTTTTAATAAACAAGAATTAATCAATTTACAACAATTAATTTAATAACTGTTTTGTAAAATTGCATTTAAAAATCCACAATGGTAAATCTTTTGTGGATTTTTTATGAGATGGTGCTGATGTGTATATCATAAATTATTTTAAATATTTTGCGTTGAGTTTGTTTTTGTAAGTTGCTACGTAGGCTTGAAGGTCATCTTCTTTGATGCCGTCGGCGTAATCATAGTCTTTATCGAATTTACCTTCACTAGTGAAGGTGATAACCATACATACCCATTTGTGTTTTTCTGGTAATCTAGTACGGAAAGATTTGATTTCATTATTTAATTTCATTAGTTGTTCTTGTAGGATATCTTTTTTACCTGCTTCTGGTTCGGGAATTAGAGTAAAACAATCTATATATTTCCCATTAGCTAACTTAATAAAATACTTGAAATATCCACAGTCATCTTGATAAAAACCTGCGTAAAAAACAACTTCCTGCCAATCATTTGGCAAATATTCTTGCAAAATAGTAACAACTTTTTGTGTCATTTGTTGATCTGCTTTCATAATTTTTTCAATATCAGTTTCTTTAAATTGTTTCTTTTTGAAAATATTTAATAATCCCATTTTCTTTTCCTTTATTTTATTTTCATTTTTTAATTGATTGCTATTTTCGTATTGTTCACTCCATTTCTGATCATGTTCAGGAAATGTTTCAGTGATATCATCAACGTTGTAATCAAAATTTATTTTTCCGTCAGCAGTTGCTTCTAAAGTAAGAATACCCCACATATCTTTAGGTAACTTTTCTTTTTCTTCGGTAAAAATGTCGCTAATCGAAAAGTATAATTTTCTTAAAGTTAATTTATCATATCCTAAATTAAAACCATTGATATATCCATTTCCAAGATCTAGATAAAATTTATAAGAAATCACGTTTTTACAAAATGCAAAATATAAAGCTAGTTTGTGCCACTTCTTTTTAGTGTACTTAGTAATTACTTTTAGAATTTCTTTAACTTTGGTTTTCATATTTTTTCTCTTCGTTAAATATTTTTTTCTTGTTGTGTTTTGTGGGTGAAAATTGCTGTGGCAAGGATACATTCGGCAGGGTAATAGGTAACTAAGCATAAAACATCAAAGACTGGGGAGAGATTGCCAAAAACGTTGAGTAATAACATTAAGTCGGAAAAGAAGAAAAGAATACTGCCAACGGTAAGTAAAATATTTTGCGCTGT
>JAZSAE010000015.1:0-17572 GCA_045601705.1 Clostridia bacterium
CGAATATACTCTTCAACGCTAATCATAAGCAAACTCTCTAACCTACTCGACAGTTTTGACATTGCTAGCATTCACCTCCTTGTACTGCTAATATTATATGCAAATTTTAGCAATGTCAACCCTTTTTTGCTAATTTTTTTAAAATTAACTATTTAATATAATCCCCATTCGGCAAGTTTTTCAAAACCACCGATTTGACGAATATAATCTTGCGCAATTTTCACAATCTCAACATAAGGTTTACCATCAACCATACTATCACCAATAGCACAAGACAATTCTACTATTTTACCTTTTGCTTGCGCTTGTAAGAAAGCATAAATATTGATGCTAACATCGGCTTTGGATAAATCTTTACCATGAATACCACCACCGGTTACACTATGTCCCAAATCACTACCTAACTTACGATTAGTTGCTCCGGTATCAACATCAGTTCCACCAGTCCAATCTCCCAAGGGATTAACCACAGTTTCGTAACCTGCTTCTTCATAACGCTTTTGTAAAAGTTCACTATTTGCATTACTTTGGCAAATCACTAATTTTTTACCATCTAAAATGTACTTACCATCATAAGGGTAATCTGCATATATTTCACGTGCAATCTTGGACAAAGCTTTTTCTTCGTCAGTCAAAGGCACACCTTTAAAAATACCATTATCACCACAACGCAAACCTTCACTTTGGTTCAAAGCCAAAAATTCATCCTGTGGAACAACTTTTAAAATAACTTTTAAATTACCAGCAATACGACGCACAATGTTTAAAATTTCTTTCTTTGGTAATTTTACACTGGTTTCCATTATAATAGTACAGATACCGTGTCCAGCCAAGACTTCAACAGCAATACGTGGATTTTCATCTAACTCATAAGCCAAATCAACAATCGCACCTGCGATACAATCAGCAACTTTATCTGGATGAGATGGATTAACTTTTTCTATCATTAGTAAATTTTCCTTTTAATTCGGGTACAAACAGTTCACTATGGTCGGGGTGGCGGGAATTGAACCCACTGCCTCTTGCACCCGAAACAAGCGCGATACCGATTCGCTACACCCCGTTCACGATATGCTAACACAAATCAGTTGACGAAGCAATAACTTTATGAAAAACTGGGTTAATTTACTATTAGGAGTTACAAATGAAAAATTGGTTACGGGTTTTAATCCTATGCTGTGTTTGTGTTTTAATAAGTTTAACTTTGGTTGCCTGCCAAACGACAGTCAATGCTTTTAAATCAAACGAATCACAAAAAGGAACAACAGTGCAAGACCCAATAGACAATGAAAATACTTTACCACAAGAACCGAACGCCCCAGAAGTTATTGAACCAATTGAACCACCAGTTGTTGAGTTACCCTGCACTCATACCTACGACAATTGGGTAATATTAAAAGAACCAAACTGTACTGAACCAGGTCTTCAACAACGCAACTGTCAAAACTGTGAAGAATTTGAACAAGAAATATTAAGCGCCAAAGGACATAGTTACCAGGTCATTAGTACTGAACCTGCAACTTGCACACAAGCAGGAACACAGGTTTTTGAATGTGAAAACTGTTCGGATTTTAAAACGGAAGTAATTAATGCGACAGATCATCAATACAGCATTACAATAATTAAACCAGATTGCATCAATCAAGGTTACACACATCACGTATGCCATTGTGGTGATGAATACACAGATAATGAAGTTCCAGCCACAGGACATTCGTTTAATGGAACAAATCAATGCACAAATTGTGGTTTTACCGAAATGCCAAAACTATCACCAATTGATAATATGAATGATTCTTACTGGTTTGTTACAGGCAAATCCAAAGCCTATGTAATTTACTTTGAAACTTCAAATGGCAAGAATGGTACATATATGGCTTACTCCGCTGAAACAAACGAAGACAAAACATTTAAATGTGTAACACAAACTAGTTATAATTATAACGGCACTTTTGAAATTATACAAAATAATGGAACTTATAATATCAAATTTTTTGATAAATGGCTTGATGAAAGCGATAGCCAAGGTGATTACGCAAAATATACTTTGACTTATTCGGCAAATAACGAAACATTTACACTTAATGGTTCTTTTATGAATGTGAATAGCACTTGGATTTTTGTGGGGTATGGTTTATTATAATATGATGAATTTAAAACAAATTATTGAACAACGTTTAAAAAACATTGAACCTACTGCTACTCTTTCAATCAGTGAAAAAGCAGATTTTCAATGTAATACAGCTTTTACACTTGCTAAAGCACAACACCAAAATCCCAATGTGATTGCAACACAAATTGCCGACAAATGGAACGTTCAAAACAGTGATTTAGCAACAGCTTCTGTAATCGGTGGTTTTATTAACTTTACAATCAATAATCGCCAGTGGCAATCATTTGCTGAATACATTTTACAAAACAAGAAACTTCCTTTGCCAATACAAACACCACGTACAGTTTTTTTTGATTACGGTGGCGCAAATACAGCAAAAGAATTACACATTGGCCACTTACGCTCACCAATTATTGGTGAAGCCTTAAAACGTGTTTTCCAAGCCTTTGGACACAAAACCATTGCTGGAACTTATTTGGGCGACTGGGGCTTACAAAATGGATTAGTCCTTGCTTCACTCATTGAACAAGGCATTGATTGCAGTCAGGTTTCCTTGCAAATGTTAGGCGAAATCTACCCTGCAGCTTCTAAACGCAAAAACACAGATGCCGAATTTTATGAACGTGCTGCCACTGTAACTTTAAAATTACAAAACTTTGAAGAACCTTATTATGGAATGTGGCAACAACTCCGTGCTTTATCTGTTAAACAAATTCAAAAAAATTATGAAAAATTAAATTGCACGTTCGACCTTTACGATGGCGAAAGTTCTTACCAAGCGAATGTTGAAACAATCATAAATAAATTAAATGAAAAAGGCTTAGTCGAAAAATCACAAGGTGCTTTAATCGTTAATGTTGCACAACCAACTGACCAAAAGCCAATGCCACCCGTTATAGTAAAAAAACAAAATGGTGGTGATTTATACGCAACTTCAGATATTGCAGCAATTTATACCAGAATGCAACAATACCACCCTGACCAGTTTGTTTATATTACTGACGCACGTCAAAATTTACACTTTGAACAAATTTTCCGTGTTGCTCGTTTAGCCGAACTTGTACCAGCAACGACAACACTCACACATATTGGTTATGGCACAATCAACGGCAAAGATGGTAAACCGTTTAAAACACGTGATGGTGGAACAATCAAACTCGAAGATATTCTCGATACTGTTGCTGGTGCAACAACTGAATTTGCTGTTGGTTTATCAGCAATTAAGTTTGCTGACCTAATCAACCAAGTACATAAAGACTATGTTTTTGATTTGCAAAAATGTATTGCTTTTGAAGGTAAAACTGGTCCATATATTTTGTATACCATCGTACGTATCAATGCTATTTTAAACAAAGTTGGTAACTTTAATTGTAATTTTACGAACTTAACCAAATTTATGACCCCAGCAATTCGCAATGTTCTTTTAAGTATTATGAAACTAACCGAAGCATACAACGTAGCAATGAATACTCTTTCTTTAAATTCTATTACTGATGCTATTTATAACTTAGCAAATACATTTACGACATTTTATGCTGAACAAAATATAATTCACGAAACAGACCTTAACAAAAAAGAATTATACCTGTCAGTTGCTCAATTAACAAAAACTGCCCTTGAAATTGGGCTGCATACATTAGCAATTGATACTGTTGAAAAAATGTAAGTTATTATTTCTTTAAGAAATCTTTAAATTCACTATTGATAATAGTAACTTTATGTTCATCACGATAATCATTTATCATCAAGTTTTGATAGTTGCTATAATTACGAGCAAAATATGTATCCACCAAAGTATCAAATGCTGTACGGTTACCATAAGACGTCAAAGTAGCAAATAAAGTATCGGCATAATTCATTTTTAGTAATTCAATTGAACTATCTTCTAAACCAGCGACTCCGGTATAAACAAAATCAGCAACATCACGGGTATACATAATAATGTGTGCGCCATAATCAGTCCAAACTAATTCGGAAATTTCGCCTTTAATACCATTTTCGAATAATTCAATACTTGCATTTGTAAAACCTTCCACCATTTGACTTTTTGTAGCATCACTACTCATTAAGTATTCGTATTGTGGTTTACTGGTACTCGAATTTAATTGGTCTAAATTTTGCATACCAGGGTCAGAGTTATATTTATTAATATAAGAACGGAAAATATCATATTTCTCATCTAGTGTATCAGCGTGATTCAATGCTGATTGTAATTCAATCAAAATATTGTAAGCAGATACACCATTACTGGTTGTTTCAGCATATAACTTATTCAAATCATTTTGCTTGTTATAAGACGAGTTTTGTTCAGCTTCTTTTTTAATACGTTCGTATTCAGTTTTTTGTTCATCCGTAAAACCGACTAAAATATGGCTAACCGTATATAAGTTATTAGCAATATCATTTGGCAAATAATATAAATCAGCTAACCCCGAAGACATTACTGATGATTCTAAATCAGTATTTGGAAAGTTCTTTTGATTATTGATAGCGTTTGAAACTTTGGTGATATAGTAATTAATCGCTTCATTCGCAATGTTAGTTGCAATTGCACGACCACAACCAAAATATGCTGGCAAATCTTCTTCAGTTCGAGTAGATTCACGATTACCGTTAATTTTATTAACCCAAGCGTCAAAATCTTGACTACGTGTTAAATAGTCATCCCAAGCAATTTTAGAATCTTCACCATCCAAAGTAAAGAAACCCAAATTGTATGCAGTATTCAAACGAGAGACAGCAATGGTCGTACGATTAGTGCGTGCCATACGTTCAATTTCACGATTTAATACTGCTCTTTCAGATTTTGTTAAATGACTAAAATAAATATTATCGGTCTCTAAATAATCACGTGCAGGGGTTTTTAATTCAGTAAATCCATTTTCTAATGTTTGCAAATTACGTACAATTTTAGAAATAGCTTGTTTGACATTTTTTTGTGAAGCGACACCAGGAATTGACGGAATATAAAATTCATAATCACTTAATGCCAACATCCCGTTTGCATCAGCATCAACGTAACTAGATAAATCCATTGTAAAGACACGTTCGCCATTTTCCCAACCAACTAAAATACTTGGTTCATAAGGTTGATCAACTTCGGTTTCACTTTCTTCACTTGTTTCAGTTGTATCTTCTTCATCAAGGTTAAGTGCTTCATAAACATAAGTACGAATTGTCGTATCCAAAGATTGATAAGCTTGCTTTAAAGCCAAAGCTTGTTCTGCTTCTCGCAAATCACCAAACTGTGCAATCGATTTTTTTTCTAAAATCTTATTATTCAAAAGCGCCGAAGTTAAATACTCCAACAATTCATCAGTTTCCATTTGGCTTGCATACTGATAACCCCATTCCAAATAGCCATAGTACAATTCTTGACGAGAAACTGAAAGATCATCATTTTCCATTGTTGCGACCATAACATTTGGACTGTATTTTTTATCCAAGTTCACAGTAAACAAGGAGCATGCCGAAAAACTGATCATTACGACCAGTAACAAAACTAATGTAGCCAACCTTGTTAAAATTTTACGCATAGACATTCTTATTATAAACCTAAATCACTATTTCTTACAATGAAAATTTTTTAGCAAACAAAAATTCAATTTTGCTTCGTTTTTTCTTACATTCCTTGAATAATTTCACTACGCTTTTCATCAATATTATATTTATGGAATTCTGCAACACTAATATTTTTTTGAATATCGTCTACTACGAAATTTTTAATTTCAAGATTTGCATCCACTGCTCGAAGCGTATAATCTTCACTTTTTAATCGTTCATTACAATAAATGCGACCATTGATTTCACATTCACCACTCGTCGCTTTCTTATCCAAACCACTTTGCGAGCAAGCACTTAACTGATTAATCAAGCAATCACACTCTTTACTTAAGAAACGATCGACCATACCTTCAAGTTGACTATCATTAAATCTATCATCATGTTGTCCAAACAATTCTTTCGCCATATTGATTTTAGCCCTTCGTTGATTTACCGTAGTCGCATTTCCCACTGCTTTCAATTCATTTAAAGCATCAATCATATCATCATTCGCCGATTTATGAATTGCTTCTTCTTTGGTAAATCGTTTTGTAGCACGTATAGGTTCTTGTTCTTCCTGTGTTTGTTCTTGAACTTGTTCTCCAGCATCTTCTTGGATTTGTTCATCATCTTGATTTTGAACTTGTGCTTGTGCTAATTCATCATCTAAGATGTAATCTTCAATTTTACTGGTAAATACCTTTTGAGTTTCAGGGTCGGAAAAATCATTTTTTGTTCTTGCGTTTTGCAATTTTTCAATACCCCTACTTGCACGTTCAATACGACCTTCCAAGAAAGTTACTTCCTGTGCCAAATCCTGCGTGTCTTCATCCAACAACTGAAGATCAGCAATTTCGGCATACAAACGTTGTAAACGCATTTTATCAGCCAGCAAACGAGCTTTTGTTTCGTGATAAAATTCACCAGCATAATCCATCGGTTTACTATTATTATTCAAATATTCCTGAGGAATTTCCGTTTCAATATCGGCCTGCCAAAATTGTGTGTAGTCTGGTAATTGATCGTCATTACCTTTGCTTTTTTTTCTGATTGATTTTAAAAAGCCTTTACGTATCATAACCTTTTCACTAAAACCAATTGCCTGAACTGGACGATAAATGTTTTTTAAAAAACCTTCGATGCGATCATATAAAGGCTTATAACCACGCCAAATTTGTTTGCCGGATTTTAGTTTATTTTCATCTGCATAGACTGCCAACCCACCATTTACTTTCGCTAATTTCTTACGACTTTCTCGCCCTATCAAGTTACCAATTTTATTTTCTTTGGTTACTTCTTTTTGATTATTTTTTCTTTCAATTACTCTTTGTTCTTGTGAACGTTCTTGAAAATATGTAACAACTTGTTTAATTTGACAATCCTGACTCAAAGCCAAAACCACGTCACCAACTTGTAATTGAGTTTCAGGATTACGACCTTGCTTTATACAAATATTTTCACTATGTTTTAATAAAACAACATTGGCTTCAAGATAGATACGGGCATCATTGTCAATAATGGTTTTTAAAAATTTATCAGTCTCCTGCTGATTACCATTCATCATATCATTCTTAATTTTTTCTTTCATGTTATTGATTGCTTTTTGAGAATAATAATCTTCGCTTGATTTTGGTTTGTTTGGATTTTTATCAGCAAGATATTCACTATCACGAATAATTGTCCAAAAATTGGATACTTCTTCTTTTTCTTGTTTAGTTAAATATTTTTGTTCCTTTACACCAGTAATTAATTGCTCAATTATTGTACGTGTAGCAATTTCAATATTACTATCACTAATACCAAATACACTAGAAATAAATTTATCATCAATTTTTTTCTGACCGGGAACAAATTGATTTTCATTAAAAAACAATTCGGTCGTTTTTAAATTAAAAGCCGTAAATTTTTGTAAATTTTTATCACCTGATTGCTCATCTTTATTTAATTGATTTTTAACAGATTTTGAAATATCCTGAAAAATTGTTTCAAATGTTGTAGTTGAACGGTCAAGGTAATAAGAAATTTCAACTTCTGATAACTCTTGAACTAAATTATTGTTTGGCAATGATGAAACAAAGCCAATCCCCCTTAAAGCATTCACAAAATATTTTTTGACATTCTTTGATAAATTCATATTCTATTGTACCATTTAACCACCCTAATAGCAATATTTTTCATAATATCAGTTTGACTTTTTTGGCCCAGAAAAATATGCTTTAACTATGTTAAACGAAATTAGAAACCCAAAAGATTTAAAAAAAATTAATCAAGAAAAATTACCTGAACTGTGTCAAGAAATTCGCCAAGCTTTGCTTCAAAAAATTAGTACCAATGGTGGCCATTTATCTCCAAACTTAGGAATTGTCGAATTAACCACAGCATTGCATTATGTTTTTGATGCACCAGTTGATAAAATTGTTTTCGATGTGTCGCACCAAACATACGTCCACAAAATGTTGACCGGACGTGCGCAAGCTTTCACCGATGCAAACCACTATCAAGATGTAAATGGTTTTAGTAATCCTGATGAAAGTCCTTATGACTTATTTACACTAGGTCATACATCAACGGCACTTTCCTTAGCCTGTGGTCTAGCCAAAGCACGCGACCTTTTAAAACAAAAACACCGTGTCGTTGCAATTATCGGAGATGGTTCTTTATCGGGTGGCCAAGCCTACGAAGCTTTAAACAACATTGCCGAACAAGGTGGCAATGTGATTGTCATTGTTAACGATAACGAAATGTCAATCGCCGAAAACCACGGTGGCTACTACCAAAACTTAGCCAATTTACGCGCAAGTAACGGCACTGCTCCAGATAATATGTTCCGTGCGCTTGGTTTTGATTATCGTTACGAACCAAATGGTAATGATGTCTATGCTATCATCAAAACACTTGAGCAAATTAAGGATTGTCAAAAACCAATCGTTGTGCACGTGCACACTGTAAAAGGTTACGGCTATACACCAGCCACAGTAAACCCAGAAAATTTCCACTACTGTGGTCCATTTGACATCAAAACAGGAAAAGTTGCAACTTCTAGTGAGGTTAATTACACACAAATTACTTACGATTATTTAGCGCATAAAATTACCAAAGACCCAAGTTGTTTCGTTGTAACAGCTGCTAATCCAAAAACAATTGGCTTTGATGCCAAACGCCGTGAGCAAGCTGGCAAACAATTTGTTGATGTCGGCATTGCCGAAGAACACGCTGTTGCTTTTGTTGCTGGTGCAGCCAAAGGTGGCGCGCATCCAATCTTTGGGGTGCAAGGTTCATTTTTACAACGTACCTTTGACCAATTGCATCAAGATTTAGCTTTAGACAACAACCCTGCTACCTTGTTAGTTTTCGGTGACCACGTTCACGGTATGGCTGGCTCAACGCATAATGGCTTTTACGATATCGTTCAATTAGGCAGCATTCCAAACTTAACTTACATTGCCCCCATCAGTAAACAATACTATTTACAAATGCTGGCTTGGGCAATTAACCAAGATGCCATCAGTGTTGCCATTCGTGTGCCCGACCAAGTAATTGACGACCCAATCGAAAATAATACCGACTTTACTTTAAACAGTCGTATCATCAAGCAAGGACAAGATGTTGCGATTATTGCCGTTGGTTCAATGTTCCCGTTAGCACAAAAAGTCGTAGCAACCTTGCAAAAACACAACATTAACGCCACTTTAATTGACCCGGTTTGTGTTTCAACAGTCGATACTAAAATGTTAGAAACAATTCTTCCACATCACAATTTGATTGTGACATTAGAAGAAGGTGCTTTGGCTGGTGGCTTTGGTCAAAAAATTGCATCTTACTTAGGTGACCGTGATATTAAGGTCCATAATTTCGGATTGAGTGTTGGACTGACCAAAGACTTTGAACCAGATGAACTATTAAAGCAAAATGGCTTAACTGTAGAAAATATTTGCGATTATATAATCACTAATATTAAATAAAAGAAAAAGCGAAATTACTTCGCTTTTTTTGTTTCAAATTATTTTACATCGTTTTTCGTTATCTCTTCACGTTTTATTTTTTTCGTCCGGCACAGTTTTGACGCACATTGGTAAATAAAGATACAAAAAATGCAAGATCCCAAAATTTTTCATTATTAAAAATCACAATTGTCTTTCTTTAAACGAGTATTCATTACTGAAATTACCATAAGGATCATAATCTATCAATTTTGTTTCATTAACTTTGATTTCATTATTATTAACAGTTATATTAAATTCATTTTTCCCTTTAGATTGATATGGATCACATAGCTTTTCTAAAATTGGAGTAATACTAAGAATTCTTTTTAAATTATTGAATGCCAGATTACCACCAACTTTATCTGATAAAATTAAATTACCTTTACCCTGACTCAACAAAATGGCAATCGAATTTTTTGCATACTCATAGAATTTATGAAAATTTGCTTTTGTTCCTGGCAATTCCAAGACCTTACCTAAATCTTTTTGAAAGATACTCGATAAATCTTTCATATGAACTGGCCAATAACGTCTCTCAATTTCCATATTGATATATCTTTGAGCAAATTCTTCTGTTACATAATCTGCAATCTTTTTTGCATCAGGTAAATAAGTTTTAATTTCAGGTTTTGTAACATTTCCTTTAATCGGCTCTACTTTAATAAAATGTTTGTGTTCATCATTTTGTAAAAAAGAAACAAAAGTACCATAATATGTACAAGTAAAATCTTCAAAAGCATAAGTCGGAAAAAGTTTACCGTTCTTGTATTCAAAACAACGTTTTTGCCATGGTCGGTTAACACTTGCCTTTTTTTGGAATTTTTCATTGATTTTTTGTAAATCATCGAAATTGAAATCGGCAATATGTCTTAATATATTTGTAGAGCAACTATCACATAAAATAAATTCATCACGAACAGCGTTTAATTCTTTTGAAGTAATAACTGGATTTCCCCCATTACGCAGTTTAGCCGCAGTATATGCAGATAAAAATTCTTCTTCACTATTGTAATAACTATAATTCATATTATGAACTTATCATAAAATCTTTACATTTACAATATTGTATTAAAAATTGGTGCGTCGTGAGGGAGTCGAACCCCCAACCGTTTGGTTCGAAGCCAAATACTCTATCCAGTTGAGCTAACGACGCAAACGTTCAAATGTAACAAAAAAGCCTGCTTTTGGCAAGGCTTTCTCTTTTTAATTAGATGCACTATTTTTAGTTTGTTTGCTTGTTTTTCATCACTGCACGTGCAACAACGGTAATCAACAACAACAATGCTGATAAACCGATGACAGAGTAAACGACACGACCTACAATGCTAATATTCGTACCAAACATTAATTGCATTAAGTCGACACCAAATACCCCTGCAATCAAATAGTTTAGTCCCCCAATCAATAAAAGACTAAACGCAATGACATCCACAATCTGCATAATTTTTTTCATTTTTCACCCCTAATCATAGATTGTGTGGGTATAAACTTTTTTATACAAGATTATATACTACGTTCAGCTTCAATTGTACGTGAACGCAACATACTATTCACAACAGCACGTTCAATAATCTCGTCCAGTCTTAAATTAACACCTAATTTTTTTTCGGTATCATTCGTATCATGACGATCATCATTTAGTTTGGTTTGAAGAATTTGGATTTCTTTATCTGACAAAGGCATTCCTGCTTTTTGCATTTTCTCCGCCAACACGACAATTTGTTTACCGTGAGCAATGATTGCATTATCATCAATATTTTTCGGTTCATTCACCCGTGTATTAGATCTTAATTTTGTTAAAAGACTAAAATTCGCCTGTTGGTCAAGCTGCGGTTTAAGCCGCTCGAAATCTGACGCTGATTGGACTAAATCGTTATCACGCAATAGCTTTACCAAAGCAACCATTTTATTGATTTGTATAATTAAATCTTCATCTTCATTTTCAGTATTGCATGCATGTTGCTGAGTACGAAAATTTTCACGTTGTGCAATTTGATAAAATTGATCTTGTGCTTTACTACCAAGTTCCCAACCCCATTGATTAACTTCTTGAGCACGATAGCCAAGTTGTGATAAAAACGGATTAGCAAAACCTTTTACATTATCACCTTGATACCCTAAAACATTTATATTCGGATTTTGTTGTTTAGCCTTTGCTACTTCGCTCGCAGGACATAAAAGCCACGCATTTCTTGATAAAGGAATACCACCATACGTGTATGTATCATTCGGAACTGCTGACGCAACTTTTCGATTATCAACTTCGGCAAAAGGTTGTAATGTTGCATATTTACTATCTTCCCAATCACCATAAAAATGTGACGAAACTTCACCATTCATTGATGTATGCAAAGTGTCACGTGGTATTTCGTATGAATAACTATACTTTTTTCCATCGAGTTCAATATTTCTTGTATTTTTTAAACCCAATTCTTTTTGCGTTGATAAACGATTTCCCATTGGCATACCTTTGGATTTGTGAACCATAATCAAATCTTCTTTATCGTCAAAATCTTTTTCGTGCTGGTAAACTTCACGGTCACTTTCATCCAATACAGGCGTGATGCCATTTGCTTCCAACATTGAAACTGCTTCTTCGGGCTTAATCCCTAATTCAAATAAGGTTTGTGCCGATGTTGTTTTATTTATTTCACTTTCTAAATCTTCCAATTGTTCTAATAAGCCACTGGTACGAATTTGGTAATCCACATCTTTTTTAGCAGCTTTAAGTGCTTTCTTGATGCCGGCAATACGGTCAGGCAATTTTTTATGTTCAGCAAGCCACGCTTGGTATTTTTTATATTCGGCACGGCGTGAAATTAACTGTTCCCATTTGTTAAAAGTTTTTTTACCACGATAGCGACTATCTCCCCAACGTAAGTCTGATTCCATATCACTCAATTTTTCTTCTATATTACGTAAAGGTTCTTCGAGATTAAATTTATTTTTTTCAATTTCATCTATTCGTTTTTCAATCTCAGCCAATTTTAAATTTTGTACATCTTTAAACATAGTATTCAATTATAATACCGAACTAAATTATCAACAACTTTTTTATAATGTTGCTTTATTTATAAACGAATTTTATCACGCAAACTTTTATGGTATGTGATTGCAAAACGATGTGCTTCATCACGGATACGTTGCAATAAACGCAAAGCATAACTATGATGAGATAAAATAATTGGTTCATTTTGTGTTGTGGTATAAATCAATTCAAAGCGTTCAGCCAAAGAAATATAAGTAATACCATCAGCTTTGGGGACAGCAGACAACTGCCCTTTACCACCGTCAATAACAATCACATCAGGATAAATCCATTCTCGGTGTTTTAAACGACGGGTTAAAGTTTCTTCCATCGACAGAAAATCATTGTTGCCTTGTCCGTGTTTAATCCGAAAGCGACGATACTGATTTTTATCAGCTACACCATCAACAAAAACCACCATTGAAGCAACAACATATTCGCCGTCCGTATGCGAAATATCAAAACACTCAATTTTACGTGGCGTTTTCGTTAAACCTAATACTTCGCCTAATTCACGACACGCCCCCAACGTAAAGGCATTTGCATCTTCAGCAGTCGTTTGAATCCGTGCACGATGACGTAAACGCTCAATCATTTGTAACACATTACGATAAGCAATGGCTAACTCAAACTGCTGCAAAGCACTTGCTTGTTGCATCCGGTTTGTCATCACAGCCACTACTTCATCATAGGAATTCCCTGATAAAAAATTCGCCGCTTTATCAGGGTCGTTATGATAGATACTACGAATAATATCCATTAAATATTTCACATAAATACCATTAAAGTATGGTCCGTAAATTTGACCTTCACCACGATTAGTACGAACTACTTGAATCGTGCCATTTGGTGTAATCTGTATGTAAGGAAATTTTTTATCATCTTTTAATAAGATATTATATTTCGGTTTATGCTTATTGATTAAGTTAGCTTCCAAAAACAATGCATCGTTCTCAGTATTCACGACAAACCACTCTAAATCAGCTATATGTGCTACCATTGCAGTAACTTTGGCATCGTGCGCACCTATAAAATATGAACTGACACGATTCTTCAAATTTTTTGCTTTTCCAATATAAATAATTGTTCCAGCAATGTCTTTCATCACATATACGCCGGGACTTTTTGGCAAGTTTTTTAATTTTTCCTTAATATTTATCATTGCCATTTGGATATAATTAGTATAACCTATTATTTATGAACAACCAACAACAACCTAAAAAAAAGAAATTTAATTGGTGGTGGCTTGTTATCGGCATCATTATCGTTTTTGTGCTGATTAACCTAACTTCACCATCAACAAAATTAGATTCGATTAGTTTGACTGAATTACGTCAAAATGCCGGAGTCGTTTATAATCCAGAAACCGGCGAATACAAAGCCGAAGGCGAAAACAAAATTCATGGTGCTTATAAAGTAGAAAGTACTTACTATATTATTTATAACTCCACTATGGGCAAAGATGGTGTAGAATCACGCCTTACTTTAGCCGAAATTGAATCAATTACACAAAACCCAAGTTTAATTCGTAATTATGCTGATGTAACAGTTTATGACACAACTGGTACTGCCTTACGTATCTTGTCGGCCAACCCAAATATTGTTATCGATTCAGGTGCTGCACCAGCAAACTGGACCGAATGGATTTTGCCAATCTTTTACGGTATTATGATTTTTATTGTTTTCTTCATTTTCATCCGTAGTATGTCAGGCCGCAGTGGTTTAGCAAATATGGGACAAAACCGTGCAACTGTAGTTTTCAATGGTCCAACTCGTTTTACCGATGTTGCAGGGATTGACGAAGAAAAAGAACAAGTTGCCGAAATCGTTGATTTCTTACGTAACCCCAAAAAATACGTAGATATGGGTGCACGTATTCCAAAAGGTGTTTTATTAGTTGGTCAACCTGGTACCGGTAAAACATTATTAGCAAAAGCAATTGCCGGTGAAGCAGGTGTGCCCTTCTTCTCCTTGTCTGGTAGTGACTTTTCCGAAATGTTAGTTGGTGTTGGTCCAGCTCGTATGCGTGACTTGTTTGAACAAGCGAAAGCTCACGCACCTGCTATTATTTTCTTAGATGAATTAGATTCAATTGCTCGTATGCGTGGTGTTGGTGCTTCAGGTGTTGCCGAAGAAAACGAACAAACCTTAAACCAATTATTGGTACAAATGGATGGTTTCTCAAAATCTGAAGGTGTGATTGTTTTAGCTGCTACCAACCGTCCTGATGTTTTAGACTCGGCAATCTTACGTCCTGGCCGTTTTGACCGTCAAATCATAGTTCAAATGCCTGACGTTGATGGTCGTGAAAAAATCTTAAAAGTACACGCTCGCAATAAACGTATGGGTGATGTTGACTTACGCCGTGTTGCACAAATCACCAGTGGTTTCAGTGGTGCTGACCTTGAAAACTTATTAAACGAAAGTGCGATTATTGCCGTCAAAGATGGACGTAATAAAATTTCAATGCAAGATATTACCGAAGGTATTAACAAAGTTTTAATTGGACCACAAAAGAAATCTCGTATCATTACCGAGGAAGACAAACGCATTACAGCTTATCATGAATCTGGTCATGCGATTGTTTCAAAGATTTTAATGCCTGAACAAACTGTACAAGAAGTTTCAATTATCCCTCGTGGTATGGCTGCCGGTTATACCTTAACCAACAATCAAAACGAAGAGCACAACCATCAAAGCTTAACAATGTTAAAAAATCGTTTAGCTATGTTATTGGGTGGTCGATGTGCTGAACAAATTTTCATCGGCGATATTTGTACCGGTGCATCAAATGACATTAAAGTTGCCACTGAATTAGCCGAAAATATGATTACCAAATGGGGTATGAGCAATAAACTTGGACCACTTTACTACGGCAAAGAAAATGAAGTTGCTTTACGTGTCTACAACCAAAAGAACATCAGTGAATCAGTCCAATCAGTTATCGACACCGAAATTAAAGACTTAATCAACGAAGCACTCACCCGTTGTCAAAAGTTATTACACGATAATGCTGCCAAAGTAAAAGTTATGGCTGAATTACTATTAGCAAACGAAACGATTTACAGTGATGACATTAACTTGGTAATGGAAGGTAAATCCATTAAAGAAATTGACAAGGTTATGGCAGAACGTAAAGAAAAACAAACTCAAGTGGCGAACGATGAACGTATCAATAACTTAATCGAACAAATCAATCCTTTATTGGAACGTTCATTAGAAATTGCTAAATTGCATTTAACCGAAAACCTAGTTAGTGAAGAACATTATCAAACCTTAGAAAGAAACTGTGAGTTAGCACGTAATTATGTACGTGAAACAGGAACAATTCCAGTAGCAATTCCAACGATTGATTTCCAATCTCTGGAAAATTACCCCAAATTAGTTAAACTTGAAAAGCCAACAGCAGAAGAACCAAAAGCCGAAAACAAAGAAGTTGCACAAAAAAAGAAAGCAACAACTAAACGTACCCCAAAACCAAAGGCAACAAAAGATGGAAAAGGAAACGACACGAAAACTACGACACACGAAGAAGTACCCACTAATGAATAAACGTTTTACTAAAAATGATGCTGGCTTTATTTGCCAACATTGTGGGCACAACGTAAAACCTTTACTTTCTTCATCACGTGACCACTGCACTGCTTGTTTGTATTCATTACACGTAGACATTAACCCAGGTGATCGTGCCAACACCTGCCGTGGCTTATTAGTCCCAATTGGTATCACAATGAACAGCAAAAAAGGTACAGTTATCAATTATCACTGTGACACTTGTGGACAATATCACAACAACAAAGCAGCTCCCGATGATGACTACGACGCTATCATTGAACTATCACGTAACCCACTTCGCTACTTGTATGGTGACAGTAATCATTAAAAAAAGACTGGTTGAAGACCTAAGCCGTTTGAAACTAGCGAAATAAAAGAGTTAGGATTATTCCTAATTCTTTTTTATGGCTACTTTATGCCGTAGGTACTTGACAAGAGAAGAAATGAAAACACAATATCAAAAGGCAGAAAAAAAAATAACAAATAAGCACAACTTTTGTTTCTCTGTCTTAACCAGCAAAGAAGAAAACATTTCAGAGACTCTTGTCAAATACACCATGGAATAAATTAGCCACTTAAAATAACAGCAAAAAAGTGAAGGTGTGATTTGCTCTGCCACACTTCGCTTTTTTGTCTGCTTTAATTTAATTTCGCTTTTTTGTCTGCTTTAATTTAATTTTGTTCGTGTGCTTGCCGTGTTCGAGCGAAGCGACACCACTTGTATATGACAAGCACACGCCTAAATGCCATTTTAATATTTTTTAGAAAAATTTTATATATTCACAACATATTTTGAAAATTTATGCTATAATGTATTTGATTAAAATAAAGGATACTATAATGGACTTAAAAAAAGATTATTCAGTAGAAAAAATTAAATCTCTAGGAAAAATTAAAAATGATGATAATTTATTATTTTTAATAGATTTGTTTAAGCAAGATAATATAAATATAGATGTAAAGAGAGAGATAGTGTCTTCTATTGGTCGACAAGATAATTTAGACTTGGTTTATGAATTTATTTCAAAATATGCATTTGATAAAACTATATTTATGGAATATGTATATCAAATGTTTCGTACATGTTTGTATAAACAAAATATTGATGACAGGTTCTTAAAACTTAAAGATAAATTATTAAAATTTTATAAAAATGAAAATCTATATAAAATGAATGATTATTATAACTATAGACACTCTCTCCAAAAAACTTATAAAAACAAAATTGAAATACCAACACTTCTCGTTGGAGATTCTGAAAATACATTAAAACAACTTCCTTCAAATTGTATTCAGTTAGCATTTACTTCTCCGCCATATTATAATGCTAGGCAGTATTCTGATTATCAT
>JAZSAE010000016.1:0-10756 GCA_045601705.1 Clostridia bacterium
TAACGGTATTCCCTACCGCGTTCAAAGTTTAGAAGCTATCTACTCTTCAAAATTAGGCGCGCGCCCTAAAGATATCTACGATGCAAGTGTGATTCAAAATGACGTAAACATGGACAAGGTCGCCCAAATTAATCATGAAAATACCCAAACCAAAAAAATTGAAAAAACAGTTGTGAGCAACTCTATCGTAAAAGATTTAAATCAATCCATAAAAGCTGAAAGCCAACAACTTACCAGCAATAAATCAGAAAAAACTTTATCTCGCGTTTAATGTATAAAAAAACACCGTGCTTATCGGTGTTTTTAATAATCATCAACGAATTACATTTCACGTTCAAGGTCTTGATTTTGTTTTATGCCTTTAATCAATAATTGCTTTCTTTTTTGGGCAGCTTCTGGATATTTCTGCATATAATTTTCCAACGTTTCGCCACCTTGTAGATTTTTCTCAATGATATGCATTTCTGGAATTACATATTCTTTATGACCTTTTTCAATCAAATCCATACTTACCAATTGTAAACATTTTTCCACGTGTTTTCCTTCTTCTGACAATAACCTTGCATAGTCATGAACGCTACCATATTTTTCAGCAAGCAAATGAATACTTTCGATATAAGAAGTAAATTCAGTTGGAACACGATGGGTTAAATAAGTTTCCCCTGCTTGTGGAATAGCTTTTTCTTTCCAAGGCAATTTGGTAACATTCATTTTTTCAAAACGTACGGCATGCTTGGGTTTATTAGGAATAATCCCTGTTTGTTGGAAACTATCCAAAATTCGCAAACCAAACATTTCTTTTACTTCTTTTTCAAAACTTGCTTGCTTTACAGGATCAATTACATTATACACATAACCACGATCTAATTTGCTAACTTTAAGCGTGCCATACGGCGTACGAATTCCACATGGACGTCCTTCAATGCTATAAATTTGAATTCCACCATTTTTAGGGATGCGATAATCTTGACCGTCAAAAACTTTCAAATCAACTACCTGTTTAGTGGTATTTTGAATAATCCCATACTTAATTAAGAGTTTTTCCAATTCATACCTTAATCTTGAAATATCAGTCAAATATTCATATTCATTAAAATCTGGTGTCGTACCACAATAAAATTGATGAAAATTTCTTCGTTTTTGCATATACATAAATACCACTCTCCTTAAACTAGTATACAACAATTAAGTTTTAAAATCAATCTTTAACGATTTTTCAAAAAAAAAAAAAAAGAACTCGAAACCAAAATTCGAGTTCCCTTTTCTTATTTAGTGATTAGACCGACTTAACGAATACCACGTTCGATGTTCATAATACGGTTGTATTTGCAAACACGTTCGCCACGTACAGGTGCACCTGATTTAATAAATTCTGCATCAGTTGCCACAGCCAAATCAGCAATAATTGTGTCGCTCGTTTCACCACTACGGTGAGAAATCATAACTTTGTAATTATTGTTCTTTGCTAAAGCAATGGTTTCTAAAGTTTCGGTTAAAGTACCAATTTGGTTTAATTTAATCAAAATTGCGTTACAAGCACCGATGTTGATACCTTTCGCCAAACGTTCTTTATTTGTAACGAAGAAGTCATCACCAACGATAGTGATTTTGTTACCAATACGTTTGGTTAATGATGCATAGCCATCCCAGTCATTTTGGTCTAGTGGGTCTTCGATTGATTTAATGATTGGATATTTTTCTACTAAATTAGCAATGAAATCTACATATTCACCACTTGGCAAATCTTGTTTTTCACCCTTCATCACATAGTGTCCAGTTTCCTTATCATAGAATTCACTAGCAGCAACGTCCAAAGCAATCACAACATCTTTTACAGGAACATAACCAGCTTTTTCGATTGCAGCTTCAATCAATTCAATTGCACCAGCGATTGGGCTTTCAGTATCCAAACGTGGAGCAAAACCACCTTCATCACCAACAGCAGTTACCAAACCTTTACTTGCTAAAATTCTTTTCAAAGCAGCAGTAATTTCAGCAGCCATACGCACTTTATCAGCAAAAGTTTTACCACTAATTGGTTGAATCATAAATTCTTGGCAGTCAATACCACTATCAGCGTGTGCACCACCATTGATAATATTGAAACTTGGTACGGTGTTAACAACTGGAGCTTTACCTTCTGGCAATGCTTCACGTTTACCGTCAACTTGTTCAAAAAGTTCTGCAATATATTCATAGGCTTCTTGACCTTTATCAGCAGCTGCTGCATAAGCACAAGCACAAGAAACACCTAAAATTGCATTAGCACCTAATTTACCTTTATTGTTTGTTCCATCAAGATGACACAATTCACGGTCAATCTTAATTTGTTCACTAACATCTTTACCAACAAATTCTGGAGCAATCACCTTGTTAACATTTTCAACAGCCTTCAAAACACCTTTTCCATTAAAGCGTTTTTTGTCGCCATCACGTAATTCAACCGCTTCCCATTCGCCAGTCGAAGCACCACTTGGTACACTCGCTTGGTGACCATTAACCCAAACAGTAACTGTTGGATTACCACGACTGTCTAAAATTTCACTGGCAACGATTTTTTCAATTTTCATTTTTTATCATTATCTCCTTTTTACCTAAAAAATATTATATATGATAAAAAAAGAATCGACAATTGAATTATGTCACTTCCAACGACTTAGGCTTGACGATTGCTGTCGTACAATTCAACAGCACTGGCTTCTTGTGTGTGAATTAACTGAATTTTTTCTAATAAATCTTCATAACTTGGTAAGTTCTTAATATCATCCAAACCAAAACGTTTTAAGAAATTATCCGTCGTACCATATAACAAGGGACGTCCCAAAACTTCCTTACGTCCAACGATTTCAATTAAGTTACTTTGCGTTAAAATTTGAATTGCATAATCACTACCAACACCACGAATTTGGTCAATTTCCAACCGAGTTACCGGCTGTTTGTAAGCCACAACAGCCAAAGTTTCCAAAGCCGCCTTGGTCAAATTACGTTCACGCAATGGATTTAAGACTAAACCAACTTCATTTTCATAAGTTGGATTGGTACATAGTTGATAATTATTACGATACTTAATTAAATGAATACCACTGTCACCACTAAACTGCCCACGGACAAATTCTAACGCAGTTTCAGCTTCTTTTTTAGACACACCTAACTTTTGGCAAAAAATCTCAACAGGTAAACCATCACCGCAGGCAAACAAAATTGCCGTCATTTGATGAGCCAATTCCTGAACACGATTACTTGGAGCACTAGCTGTCGATTTTTTTGAAACTGATTTAGATACCGAATTCTGTGTCGGCAAAGTCAATACTTCCATCGCCAAAAGCTCCTCCTTTTATAATTTCAATATCACCGAAAGCCTGGTCTTGTCGGCAAGCCACCAACTGACGTTTTAACAATTCCAAAACAGCCAAGAACGTGTTGATAACTTCGCTACGAGTAATGTCATCATCAAAAAGTTGACTAAAACGTAACTGGTCAATCTTTTTCAAACGACCCACTACATCTTTAATTTTATCGGCTACAGTAAATCTGTCAAGTTTTATTGTGGTCTTTTCAACTTTAGCCGACTTTTCACCGACACGAGCCAAAATAGCCGTAAACGCATTTGTAAGGTCATCAAAGGTAACCCCTTCCAATTTCCAACTAGTATTTACTTTCATCACAGCCGGTGCACGGTAATAACGACCAACATCATCCATCGTTTTTAATTGTTCACTAGCATCCTTAAACAAAGCATATTCAGCCAAACGTTGACGTAGCTGTTCTTCTTCATCAATTTCTTCGGGTTTTTCTTCTTCTTGCTTTGGTAAAATTTGTTTACTTTTAATTTCAACCAAAATTGCACCCACTTCAATAAACTCACTCGCCAAGTCTAAATCCAAAGTCGGCAATTCAGTTAAATATTTCATATACTGCGCTGTCATCTCGCCCAGTCGCACAGTTTTAATATCTAGTTTATGTTCACGTACTAACTGCAATAATAAATCAATCGGTCCATCAAAATCTGTAAGATGAACTTTCACATCTTCATTAGCACGTTGAATTAACCCCATCTAAAATCTAGATTAAAGAAACAAATCCCAAAAGTCAAGGAATAAACTGCATAACCAATTTTGCATTATACCTAGAACATCCGTAAAATAAATAATTACTAACAAAATAATTAATGTTACCAAACGATTTTGACGCATAAAACGCACGTAACTACTATTTGGAAATAAAGTTTCTATCAAATTAAAACCATCTAATGGCGCTATTGGTAACAAATTAAATGTTGCTAAAACGATATTAAACAACATCATATAAACAAACAAGTATTCCCAAATCGTCCCAATCGTTAAAACATAAAATAAAGAAGCAATAAATGCTAACAATAAATTCACACTAATACCTGCTAACGAAACCAGAATACATCCACTTTTTCGATTTTTAAAGTTATTAGGATTGATTGGTACTGGCATCGCCCACCCAAAACCAAACAACAAGAAGCATACCGTACCCATTCCGTCCAAATGTCTTGCCGGATTTAAAGACAAACGCCCAGCAAATTTAGCCGACGGGTCACCACACCAGTAAGCAACCAAGCCGTGTGCGACTTCGTGCAAAATCAAAGCTGACAAAACAGCAAAGATATAAAAGCCTAATAAAGCTAACGTTTCGTAAAAATTACCACCAGATTGAATCAATCCTAACATTTGTTACCTCGCCATTATGCTGCACTACCCAAGAGTGTTTGAATGTAATCACTATCTTTAATTGCACCAAGCAAATTCTCAATCGCCGCTTTGAAATCATCTTCTGGAATTTCTTCGGTGTATTCGTCATTAAAATAGTTCTTCAAAGTTTGAATACTATCAGTAACTGCTTCATCGACATCACCATTTTCGTCAGCAAAAATTTCGTTAACTTTTGCATCATCAACTTGATCCAAGACTGAACTCATTGTGTCTTTAACAGTGTCGCCAATTTCTGGCAAGTTAATGACAGTATCAACGATATCACATACAGTATCAGCATCCAACTCACTTTCAACAGCATCCAGAACTTTCGCCAAATCTTCGGTTGTCAAAGGTTCATCTGTACCATTTTGTAAGTTTTCTACCAAACTACTAATTGTTTCATTATTCATTAAATTTGCTGCACGAACCAAACCGTGGAAGGTATCTTTTAATTCGGCACGTTCAGCATTTAACAAATCAATCAACATTGTTAAAAGTTCATTTTCTTCACTATTCATATCGGTCAAACGATTATGTAAGAAATTATTCACTGGTTCAAAACTATGTAAAACATCATAAACCACATCTAAGATTTGGTCGACCTTTTGGAACTTAACTTCGTCATAAGTTTTTCCGTTAAATTCAGCAAGATGCGTATTGTAATAATCTTCGGTAATCGTCAAGTTTGTAACCAAATTAGTCATTGCCGATAAACTCATTTCACCGTTCGTCAAATCTTTAATGTCGTCAATTAAGGTTGTATTATCGTGTACCACATCAGCTAAATCCAACAATAAGTTTCCTAATTTTTCCCAATTACCTTCAACCGAATTATGGTTAAATGCATTTTCACCCAAGAACAATTTCGCTAAATCAGCCACCAAGCCCATCATATCAACATCACCTTGGTCTAATAAATTATTATAAACAATGATATTTTCGACATCGTTCAACCCCAACATTTTGATTAAAGCAAAATCTTTTAAATCATCGCCTAAGACAGTCATCACGGCCGTATTCGTTGCATAATTATCATATTTCTTCGCTAAACGAGCTGTCAATAATTCTAAAACTTCTTGCCAATCATCAAAATCAGTTTGGTTAATTGCTTGCATCAAAGTAATTGTCGTGCCATCAGTTTTAATTTGGCAAGTATTCATTGCTTCAACAACATCAATCAATTTTAAAACATCGTGACGCACTAAATCTAATTTTTGGTCAGCCACATAATTTATTAACGCACGTACACCCTTCGCAAATTCAGCATAGTTATTTGCCCCAACCTCAACTTCACGTTTTGTTGCAGCTTGTTGAATTAACGAACCATAAATGCTATCAACGTAAATGTCCGTACCTTCCAACAAAGTCGTACTTTCTTCTTCAAATGGCGTGTTCAAAATTTTATCTAAATCACCTAAAACCCAATCAGCCAAACGCAACACGTGTAAATCAAAAGTCTTATTTACCACACGACGTAATAATTGATAATCTTGTGTCGTCAACTGTGTCAAATCACGAGTTTTCATAATATCTTCAACTAATGGCACTAAGGTTTTTGAATCAACGTAAAGTTCCCACGCCGAATTGATATCGTGTACTAAATTGATGGAAGTTCCTTCTTGAATCCGTACGGTTAATTGAAACTCAAAAGCTTTATCGCTCAAAAATTGTAAACCACAGTATTTCATTACGTTATGATAGACTGTTAACGAGCCATCAATTTTGTTCATAATTTTTTCTAATTCAACTTCGTCGCCGCTTTCGTCACTAGCAACTTCGGCTACTTGTAAAGTGTTAATACTGTTTTCATTTTGGTATTGCACGGCAGTATGAACAACCCCCAACAAACCGTTCACCGGTAACATAAAAAATAAAAACAATGCAACCCCTTGCAACGCACCAACCAGCATTCCACCAAGCGCATTTTTTGGATATTTATTACCATTACGGTCACGTACCGGTGCCCAAATATTTGCTAAAATCGTGTAAATAATCCACGAGATAAATTTCATTACCATATACAAGATAGCAAACAAAATAATGTTGACAACAGCTAAGACCAACCCCAAAGCAAACTCGCCAATGTAAGACCCAAATGGCGCAACGTAACTGCCAAAATTATCTTTCAAAAAGACAACTAATTGGTCGCTCACAAAATGTACCCATTCGTTTGGCGTACGTCCCACAATTTTCACATCAATTGCCAAAAATGCGTTGATGATAACCGGTGTTAAAAAGAACACAGCCAACAATAAACCGACAAAAGTTACTAAACGCAAAGTACTACGTTTAAAACCACGTGACGCTCCTGTTAGCATCCCGAACCCAATAAACACAGCCAATACCCCCAGCAACGCCACCGAAGCATACTGCAAAACATAATCCCAAATATTCATTACAATTATTATACACTTATTTTCCCGCTTCTTGCAATTATAAAAAAAAGGCCAGCCAACTTGCCAACCTTTTTTCTCAATATTATCGATTTATTATTTGATAACTAACATATACGTTGCAACTAAACTGCTACCAAAGCCAGTATAATAAGTACAATAAATATTTTTTCCATCGGTCCAAAGATCAGAAGCACTAAACTGAACATGACCGACCCAACTCTTAGGAACCCAACGATTCGTATTAACATCTAGTATATAATGACCTTCAGTTGAAGAATAATAAGTATTTTTACCATCGGTCCAAACACCGTCCCCATAGAAATCAGTTAATCCATTCCATGTAACTGCTTCCCAAGTATAATTTTCTTTTAAGACATATTGCTCCAAACCATAAGAATAATAAGCATTTTCGCCGTCGGTCCACACATACGCACCATTAACATTTGTTAAACCATTCCAGGTGATTGCTTCCCAAGTATTGTTTTCCTTTAAGATATATTGGTTTGAGCCATTTGAATAATAAGTATTTTCGCCATCCGTCCAAACACCGTCAGCACCGAAACTTGTTAAACCACTCCAGGTGACTGCTTCCCAAGTATTGTTTTCTTTTAAGATATATTGCGTTGAACCATTTGAATAATAAGTATTCTCGCCATCCGTCCAAATATCGTCACCATGAAAGTTAGTTAAACCACTCCAAGTGACATCTTCCCAGGTATTGTTTTCTTTCAAGACATATTGCCCCCAACCGTAAGAATAATAAGTATTTTCGCCATCTGTCCAAACATATTCATCATACTCAAATGGTCCATACCAAGTCATAACTTCCCAGGTGTTGTTTTCTTTCAAGATATATTGCTTCGAACCATAAGAATAATAAGTATTTTCACCATCGGTCCAAATATCATCGCCATAGAAATCGGTTAAACCATTCCAGGTCACTGCTTCCCAAGTATTGTTTTCCTTTAAGATATATTGGCTTGAGCCATTTGAATAATAAGTATTTTCGCCATCCGTCCAAACATCGTCAGCACTGAAACTAGTTAAACCATTCCAGGTCACTGCTTCCCAAGTATTATTTTCTTTTAGGACATATTGATTTGAGCTATTTGAATAATAAGTATTTTCGCCATCTGTCCAAATATACTCACCATCAAAACTGGTCAAACCATTCCAGGTAACAGCTTCCCAAGTATAATTTTCTCT
Organism: Clostridia bacterium; assembly: GCA_045601705.1. Taxonomy (GTDB): domain Bacteria; phylum Bacillota; class Clostridia; order Christensenellales; family UBA1242; genus RGIG8050. The sequence goes on from JAZSAE010000016.1 coordinate 8,324, forward strand.
TAAGACATATTGCTTCGAACCATAAGAATAATAAGTATTTTCACCATCCGTCCAAATATACCTACCATCAAAATTAGTTAAACCGCTCCAATTTTTTACTGTCCAAACACCTGTTACAGTATTAATTTCATACTGTGCGTCTGCCGCAGAATAATAAACATTTACACCATCCGTCCATACATAAAGACTACCATAAGCAATATTATCATAATACGTTGGACATCCTACCCACTGCACCGGCTTCCAAGTATGTGTTACTGGGTCTAATTTTAATTGTACATCACCATCATTTAGATAATAATCTACCCCATCCGTCCAAATACATTCTCTATTAAAACTATATCCACTAAATGATGCAGCAACCCAATCACGGTCAATCATTGTTGCCACAAAGTTGGTATTTTGGTTTACTTTGTAAGCGCCTTTGTAAGTATTACCATCACCATCTACTTGCCAACCACCAAAAAGCTGTGTATCAGTATCTGGCAAAGTCATTAACTCAACGGTGTTTCCTTTTTGTACCACTTCAGCCTTAACAATTTCATCACCGATGCTATACGTTACAAGCGACACGTTTTCTTCGTATTGTCCAATAACGCCTTGCAAATCTTGAACCACATTATTCAAATCCGAAACTTGATTGTTCAAATCAGATACTTGCTGACTTAACGATGCATTTTGTTCACTTAATCTAGCATTCTTGTTTTGAACACCAACGTAACCAATCACAGTACCGATTGCCGTTAACAACGCCACAACCGTTGCAATAATCCAAACCAAATTTTTTTTCATTTGTTTTCTCCTTTTTGTGTAGTCATTACCATTAGTATGTAACACTACTATTCAACTTATAATAGAAAAAAAAAATCAAATGATTTTCATTAAAAGTAAAAAACTGGTGCGTTCCACACCAGTCAATTTAGATTTAACGACGGCCGGCTAAAGTGCGTTGTGCTTCCCGTTGCAAATCACGTTCTTTCAAAGTTTGCTTTTTATCAACGACGTTTTTACCTGTCGCAATCGCAATCGCAATTTTCAAGAAACCTTTATTCGTCCAGTAAATTTTTAATGGCACACAGGTATTCCCTTTCACATTGCAAGCTTTCGCAATCTTGGCAATTTCAGCACCGTGTAATAACAACTGACGATTACGACGTGTATCTTGCTCGGCCACCACCCCATTTTGATAAGGTGCAAAATAAGCGTTTTTCAACCAAATTTTTCCTGTCGCTAACTCTAACTGAATAAAACTTTCGGTAATTGTTACGTGACCAGCACGTGCCGATTTAACTTCCCAGCCTTGCAAAGATAATCCAGCTTCAAACGTATCGTGCAAAAAATAATTAAACCGTGCTTGACGATTTTCAGCAACTATTTTCATAATTGATAAATTCCCATCGCCTGCTTGACACGCGCTAACGTTGCATCTGTTACTTCACGTGCACGTTGAGTTCCAGCACGTAAGAAACCACGCACTTCATCCATTCTTTGTGCGTAATAAGCACGACGTTCACGCATCGGCGCTAACAAATTATTCAAGCACTCAAATAACAACTTCTTTAATACCATATCACCCAAACCACCCTGTCGGTATTGCGCTTTCAATTCTTCCAAATGGCGTTTATCGTCATAGAAAGCGTCCAGATACATAAAGACAACGTTTCCTTCCACTTTTCCAGGGTCACTAACTTTGATGTGTTGTGGGTCAGTATACATTTGGTAAACCTTACGTTGCAGTTCTTCGGCGCTGTCCTTAATGTAGATACAATTACCTAAACTTTTACTCATCTTACCAGCACCATCAATCCCGACCAAACGCCCACGCGCCTTTTCTGGAATCAATGGTTCAGGTAAAATTAAAGTCTCACCATACAAGCGATTAAACGTTGCGACAATTTCACGTGTCTGTTCTAACATTGGTGCTTGGTCTGCCCCAACCGGCACAACCGAAGCCCCAAATGCTGTAATATCAGCAGCTTGTGAGATTGGATAGTTCACAAAACCAACCGGTACTTCACGACGATAACCTTTTGTCTTAATTTCATTTTTCACAGTTGGGTTACGTTCCAAACGAGATTGTGTTACTAAATTCATATAAAACATCGGTAACTCGTACAAAGCTGGTAAGGCACTTTGTAACACAAAATGAATTTTGTTTGGGTCTAAACCAACTGCCAAATAATCCAGCATCAACTCTTCGACCGAAGAAGTTACCTTATCAACTTGTTGTGCGTGATCCGTCAAAGCTTGCAAATCTGCAATCATTACAAACATTTCAAATTCGCCCGTTGCTTGTAAACGCAAACGGTTGGCTAAACTACCAGCATAATGGCCAATATGCAAATTACCACTCGGACGATCAGCTGTTAAAATAACTTTCTTTTCCATCTTCATTTTATCATTGTAACACAACCATATTGCACTTGTAAAAAA
>JAZSAE010000017.1:0-43740 GCA_045601705.1 Clostridia bacterium
ATGAAAAAAGTTTTCATTGAATGTTTTAGAATAATTGAAGATGGAAGGTTTTTAATTGTAAATGTGTCGCCTGTTATAACCAAAAGACCAGGTAGAGAATTTGAAAGTATCAGATATCCCATCCATTTTGATTTTCACAAAATTTTACAAGAAGCAGGTTTTTATTTTATAGATGAAATAATTTGGATTAAACCAGAACCTTGTGTTAAAAACCGTATAGGTGGATATCAACAAACAAGAAAAGCTTTAAGTTATAAACCTAATTGTATAACTGAAAGTATCATGGTTTATAGAAAGAAATGTGATTTCTTATTAGATAAAAATATAAATCAGTATAAAGATTATGATAAATTTTCTAATGAAAACATAGATACAAACAACTGTTGGTATATTACTCCAAAAAGCGATAAAGACCACCCTGCAGTCTTTCCTGAAGAATTATGTCGTAGAATTTTAAAATACTATTCTTTCGAAGGAGATGCTGTATTGGACCCATTTGCAGGTTCAGGAACTTTTGGAAATGTCGCAGACAAAATGAATCGTGTGCCAGTTATGTGTGAGATGGATGAAAATTATATAAAATTAATTACAGGAGGAAAAATTAATTATGACATTCGAAAATGATGTTATTGAAAAAACCATAGACAAATTAATAAAAGGTCTAGATTATAGGGAAGAAGTTATTCGCTCTATTAATGCTGTTTTTCTTGATTTTACAATTGACTTTTTTAAAAAGATTGTAGCTGCAAAAATGGAATCGGAAGATATCACTTTAGAATGGTATAAAAAGTATTTTATAAATTCTGATAATTTTAGTGCAGATGAAGCAGCTATTTATGCAGGTATCAATAAAAAAACAATCACAAATATATATGGAACCGCAAACAAAGAAGTAGTTCTAAATGTTGCAAATGAAAATTTTGAATATTTAAGCACTTTAATTAACGAATTGGAAAACGATTCAAATTCTGGATTAGCGATTTCAATAAAAATATCTTATAATAATATTACAGTTGACTTGTCTTTATCTGAAAGCTTACTTGTAATTAATGCACTTGCAACAAAGAAAATACAGATTCGAGGCGGAGCATGGAGTTCTATTGGTAAAAAGGTTGAAAAACCATTGATTGATAAACTATGTGAATTGGTTGGAATTCCAAAAAACAATATTGATAATAGTCATTTTAAAAAAGATAGAAACAAATCTTTTGACAGAGAGGTTGACTACAAATTAATATCTAAAAACAGTAAAATATATAGAATTGAAGTAAAATTAATGGGCAAAGGTAATCCAGAGAGTGCGGATGCAACAATAGCTAGAGACTCTGATATTTTTGTTGCTGACACTTTAAGCGAACAAAATTGTAAGCAATTGGAATCGAGAGAAGTTAAATATCTAATTTTAAAAGGTCAGACAGATACAATTAATAATTTTAAAACAATATTAAACGAATTAAACATTCCTTATACTAAATAATTCTAGTAAAAAAAAGCACATCATTAATTGAAGTGCTTTTTTTACACTAGTTTCAAATCGGTTAGACTAATTTCCAGTCTTTTATTTTTGATTAAACTTGTTTACTTACAAATATGAACAGCAAGGTCAACGGTTTTGACACTGTAACCCCACTCGTTATCATACCAAGCCAATAATTTAACGAAACGGTCATTCAAGAAGACACTGGCTTTTGCATCAAAAACAGATGTATGTGGGTTGGTAATCATATCACTGGAAACAACATCATCTTCGGTATATTCCAAAATGCCTTTTAATTCGTTTTCACTAGCTTTTTTAATTGCAGCGCAAATTTCTTCTTTGGTGGCTGGATTTTTCAAGGTACAGGTCAAATCTACCACAGAAACATTATTTACAGGAACACGCAAACTTGTACCTGTTAATTTGCCTTGTAAATCTGGAATTACCAAACCAACAGCTTTTGCTGCCCCGGTTGTGGAAGGAATGATATTATCATAAGCAGCACGTCCCAAACGCCAATTCTTTGAATTAGCACCATCGACGGTATTTTGTGTTGCTGTTACAGCGTGAACTGTGGTCATCAAACCTTGTTCAATACCAAAACGTTCGTGAATAACTTTACACAAAGGCGCAATACAGTTGGTTGTGCAAGATGCATTCGAAACAATTAGTTGGTCCGGTTGATATTTATCTTCATTCACTCCCATTACATAAGTTGGAGTTTCTTTATCTTTCGCAGGTGCTGTAATGACAACTTTTTTTGCACCAGCGTCCAAGTGGGCTTGACATTTTGCAGATGTGGTAAAAACACCTGTAGCTTCGGCAACGACATCAACACGATTTTTTCCCCATGGAATGTTGATAGGCTCTTTTTCAGCATAAAAATTAACAGTTTGACCATTGATGATTAAGGCATTGTGTTCTGCGTCGACCTTAATGTCAGCATTTAATTTACCATGAACAGTGTCATAGGTCAGCATATATGCTGCATACTCCAAAGTTACAAACGGGTCATTTACAGCAACTACTGTTGCATCCTTACGTTGCAAAGTATTACGCAACATTAAACGCCCAATACGTCCAAAACCATTGATACCAATTCTCATATTTTTTTCTCCTTTTCTTTTTAACGATTTAAGATTGATTTAATTTCATAAATCACTTCGCCAGCACGATATCGAACTTTACCGATACGTGATAATAGTAAAGCCCTCATAAAAGACATTATTGCCAAGACTATACAACCAAAACCAATCGTGAAAATTATGCCCAGTAAAATTGGACTTACGATACTGGTTACAGCAAAACCAACAACGAAAGCAATCATGGAAGCCATAAAAAACAATACACCTATCCACACATCTTTCGGTGCAATTTGCCTAGTCTTTTTTAACCCAACATTGTTATGATTACGCTTACGTAATTTTTGTGTAATTACTTTTAGTTCACTGTCGGTATATTCACAATCGTACCAATATTCTTTGGTTTCCCAACCAACCCAGTTATTCATTGTACGCATATATTTAGTTTTAGCAGGATTATCACGTAATACTCCAACTACATCAGCAGTGTACAATTCAGCATTCACAATACCAGTAAAATACCCGTCTAGCATAAACATACGACAAGCAAATCGTGTTAAACGGTCTGTCATCAACGCTTTACGACGTTTCCAGCCCCTAAATTGTCGATAACCATAAATAATAGGTACGCCACTGTTCAAATGTTCTTTGACCATTCCTTCCAAAAAACCCATTGGATTTTGTAAGTCAATTTCTGCTGTGAGTACGATATCACCACTTGCAACACTTAAGCCAGCAGTAACAGCAGAATCTTTACCAACACGTTCCTGTAATGTAACAATACGAAAACTTTGATACTCACGAGCAAAGTCTAACATAATCAAACGTGATTCGTCATTACTACAATCATCCACAGCAATAATCTCCCACTTGTATTGATGATGTAAACGAATATTTTCTAAATCAGCAATGTATTTCGTCAATACTTCTTGCAAGATGATTTGTTCGTTATAAACTGGCAACACTAAAGATATTTTCCCCATATATATATGATACCCATAAGATACCTTTTCGGCAAATTATTTTTCACTGATAAAACCTTGCCGAAGCCCAATTTAAGTATTATAATTTGCTGTTATGTTAAACGTTTGGGCAAAAATTATTATCGACCACAAAGTAAAGGAAAGTGTTGTTGTGGAAATTGACCCTGACAATTTTTATGAAGGTGTGACACAGATTGCTAGTGCCTTAAAAATTCCTACACCCGTTATCACTCAATCGCAAGTGGACCATTTTTTAGAATTCAATCTCTTAAAATTAAAACAACGAGACTTTATTGAAAGTATCCCCTTTGATTTTTTGGAATTTAATGCTATTATTGAAAAATAATGAAAACAATTGTTGGTATTGCTACTCCGATGGGTTTTGGTGGTGTTGGAATCGTCCGTCTTTCTGGTCCAGACGCACTCACCATTGTTTCAAAAATGTTTAATCGTCCTTTGCAACCTCGTTATGCAACATTAGGGACTTTAAGTGGCGAAAATTTTACTGATACTGTTTTGGCAATCTACTTCCCTGCACCTCATAGTTTTACAGGTGAAGATGTTGTTGAAATTCAAGCACACGGTGGTTGGCACTTAATCAACCGAATTATGCAAACAACAATTCAACACGGTGCAACACCAGCCGAACCTGGTGAATTTACTCGGATTGCCGTTTTGAATAACAAAATGACATTGACTCAAGCCGAAAGTAGTTTAGATTTAATTCACGCTGAATCTGATGCCGAATTACAAAATGCTTCACGCTTAATGTCAGGAGATTTAGAAAAACTCGTACAACAAATTGAGAACAATTTAATCGAAGTCCGTGCACAAATTGATGCTTATTTGGACTACCCTGAAGATTTGGAATCGCCTGATTTACCGATGTCACAAATCAATGAAATTAAAGCAACAATCAATCGATTATTAACAACTGCAAATCACGGACAAATTATCAAAAACGGAATTAATGTTTGTTTAATTGGTTGTCCAAATGCTGGTAAAAGTAGTTTATTCAATGCCTTAATCGGAGATAACCGTAGCATTGTAACCGATATTGCCGGAACAACTACGGACACAATTTCCGAAAAAATTACTTATCAAGGAATTAAAATCAATCTGATTGATACGGCTGGCATTCGTGAAAATGCAACTTCCTTAATCGAAGCACAAGGAATTGCTCGTGCAAAAACCATCCTACAAGAGGCTGATATTTTATTGATTATTGTCGATGCAACAACACGTCAAATGGTTGACTTTCCGAAAGATAAAAAACACATTATTGTTTACAACAAAAGTGACCTCTGTCCTGATACACCAAATGATGGTATTGCTGTTTCGGCGAAGACTGGTAAAAATATTGAATTATTATTAATAGCAATTGTCAAAATGGCAACCCAAACAGCACCGTCCAGTAGTAGTGTTTATCTTACAAACGAACGACAAACCAATTTATTACGTCAAGCAAATCAGCTATTATGTGAAATCAATACGGAACAACCATTAGACCAAATTTCAGCAAACATAACATTGGCTTTAAGTTATATTGGTAAGATTACTGGAACAGATATTGATGAACGCACATTAGACGAAATTTTTTCAAAATTTTGTCTTGGAAAATAGGAGGATACCATGCAGAAAGAATACGATATAGTTGTAATTGGTGCTGGGCACGCAGGTTGTGAAGCAGCCGTTGCTGCGGCAAAATTAGGCAAAAAAGTTTTACTGACAACATTACACGAAAAAAGCATTGGAATGCTCCCCTGTAATCCATCTATTGGTGGCACAGCCAAAGGACATTTAGTTTGTGAAATTGACGCTCTCGGTGGAATTATGGGAATTCTAGCCGACAAAGCAGCAATTCAAATTAGAATGTTAAATGCTGCCAAAGGGCCAGCTGTCCGAAGTTTGCGTGCACAAATTGACAAAGAACTTTATCATCAAGTAATGGTTGAATTACTTAACCAAACACCAAACCTAACTTTGGCAATTGGTGAAGTCAATGGTATCACTTGGCAAGATGACAAAGTAACGGGTGTAATTTTCCAAGGCGAACAAATTAAATGCCAAGCTGTAATTGTCGCTACCGGTACATATTTAAAAAGTAAAACTTTCGTCGGTAAAGTTGTCAAAGACGAAGGTCCGGCAGGTTTACCAAATGCAACTACACTCGAACAATCTTTCATTGATATGGGAATTGAAATTCGTCGTTTTAAAACTGGAACTCCGGCACGTGTCGATATTGACTCGATTGATTACAGTCAAACAGAAATTCAAAATGGAGATGATAACATACGCGCTTTTTCCTTTTTGGCAACACAGCCAATTAAAAACGTATGTCCGTGCTACTTAACTTATACTAACGAAACGACACACCAAATCATTCGTGAACACATTAAAGAATCAGCAATGTATAGTGGTTTAATTGTTGGAGTTGGTCCACGCTACTGCCCCAGCATTGAAGATAAAATTACTCGTTTTGCTGACCGTACACGCCATCAGACTTTCTTAGAACGCGAAAGTATGTCAAGTCGTGAAATCTATTTACAAGGACTGTCCAGTTCATTACCAGCATCTGTACAAGACCAATTCATTCACAGCATTAAAGGCTTAGAAAAAGCAAACATCATCCGTTCAGGTTATGCCATTGAATATACTTGCATCAATCCATTAGAATTATTAGCCACATTACGTCACAAACGTTATCGTGGTCTTTATTGCGCTGGCCAAATTAACGGCACAAGTGGTTATGAAGAAGCTGCTGCCCAAGGTTTGGTCGCAAGTATCAATGCTGTCCGTGAAATGGACAACCTAACACCTTTAATTTTATCACGTACCAATTCTTACATTGGAGTTTTAATTGATGACTTGACGACGGAAGGAACATTAGAACCCTACCGTATGTTTACAGCTCGTGCCGAATATCGCTTGTCATTACGTCAAGATAATGCCGATGCACGCTTAACCCCGATTGGACGCGAAATGGGCTTGGTCGATGACTATCGCTACGAAGTCTTCCAAAAGAAACAAGCGCACTTGGAAAAGATTCGTCAAATGGTAACACCAAAAATTCGCCAAGAAGTTGCGAAACAAGAACATACTTTAAGCGAATTCATCACTGACCAACCCAAAGATTTACTCGACCAAATTACAACTGAAATCAAATATGCCGGTTACATTGCGCGTGAGCAATCGGCAATCAACGAAATCAAACGCCAAGAGGCCACCCTACTCTCACCAGATATGGACTACTCCAAAGTTGCTGGCTTACGCCGTGAATCACAAATCAAGTTGGACCAAATTAAACCCTTGAACATAGGTCAAGCCGCACGCATTTCGGGGGTAACTCCGGCCGACATTACCGTGTTATTAATTCACTTGCGTAAACAAGGCTAGAATTTTTAACATTCAATGTAATCAATGTTAATTAATTGACCTTCATTAAATTCAAGCTTGTAGATACTCGGATTTTTTGGTTTCCCATTTAATAGCATTTTATTTTGATATTTTATTTTAAATATTTTGCCATCATACGAGAAACAATCACTAACAGATTGAAGATAGGAAAGTAAAATAATACCGTGCATAACAACAGCGATATTATCAACATTTGTTTTTATGAAGTCGTTAATGAACGATTGAAATCTTTTATCAACCTCATTCAAAGATTCACCAGCTTCCATTTTAAAATCTTTATTTACAAAAGATGTTTGGGTAAAATCTGCTGGTATTTCTTTAAGGTATTTGACACCAAATTCGCGTTCATCAATTCTTGAATCTAGTTTAATTTTTAAACCATTTCTTTCTGCAAGGTATTTTGCTGTTTGAATTGCACGAGGAGAATTACTAGCATAAAGAGCTTGAATGTTTTTTAATTCATCAACTTCACATAGTTTTCTTGCATTTTCTTCACCCTTAGGGGATAAAATCATATTTCGATTAAATTCTGACCACAATACCTCGTCATTATTATCATAATTTTCAATTTCAATAAAAGGTGCTGAATGCCGAATCAAATAGATAGTTTTCACATAATCAAGATACACTATCAAAATAGTATCTCAAACTAAAAAAGAGCCGGAGCGGCTCTTTTTTTAAACTAACATTATAATTCTTTCAAGCGTTGGGTTAATAAGTTTTTGGTTGTGCCTGTTTTCATTTTGGAAACAAAGTCAAACAATAGAATGGTTTGTTTGTGGTTTAATGTTGCTTTCTTGGTACCGGTTTTGCCCATTGATAAAGCAAAGACAGCATCAACAACAGCGTGCATACGTTCAGCAAAATCGCCGGTTGGATTGTTTTTAACCATTTTTAAAATGTCTTCGGCTTCGTTAATTTTTGATGCCACAATCAATGATGCCAAGAATTGTAAGTTAGCACCAGTACAGCTATCTTCACTGCTACCATAAATCAATTTCAACAATGCTGGATTACTTAGAACAGCAGCACGTAATTTGCTTTCAGAAACACTTTCCAAAATATTGAAAATATCTTCGCCAGCAAAAGCATTGATATCTTTAATCAATTTGTATTCCCACAAATCAATTGCCATTGTGAAATCAATGGTTGCCAACTCTTTTAAAGCCAAAGCACCACCTTGATTTCCAATTTGTACCATTAAATCATATTTACGAATTTCTTTATTGTTCATAGCTTATATTATAAACAATTTTTATTTTTCTTGCAAGAGTTTCAAGTAGTCTTCTGGATTTGCAACAGCCAAATATAAATACAAACGTGGACCTGCATCACGACCAAACAACATATTGTAGAAAATTTTAAAGTATGTTTGTTGACGTTGTTGATTTTCTTTTTTGGTTAATTCTGGTTTGTTAATAATTTCATATAAGAAATTTTGGATTTCGCTTTCACTATGTGTTGTTTTTAAGAACTCAGCCAACTTCGCCAAAACACCTTTTTGTTCATCATTTAAAGTTGCATAATAATCTTGATTGAATGATGGTAATAATTTATAAATACGGTCCGGTTGATAATTTTCCAACCAGAATTTTACCTTCGCGAAACGTTCTTCAAAATTACCCAACGCAGTAATACCAGCCTGTTGTAACATTTTTAATGTCAAAGCTTGGTTAAACCCAGTCAACGGTGCAACGGTCGCTAAAGTACTAAAATTAACACGGTTACCTTTACTATTTGGCATTAAGCATAAGTCGAAAACTGAACGATCATATTCTGGCATACTATTTGGATCAGTTAAATATTTTTCTAAATTACGGTCGAATTCCATATAATGACGAATAATTGTATCGTCGAAACCAAAATCAAAAGCATCACCTACCGGATATTTTGCATAAAGATAACGTAAAATTTCTGGTTCATAAACTTTTAATAATTGATTAGGTGTAATATTTATTCCAGTACTACTGTGCATATTTCCCAAACCACGAATACCAACCCAAGCATAACACGTTGATGCTGGTGGTTCGATACCAAAAATTTCACGAGCAATACGTGAACACACATCATAACTACCACCTTCACTATGATGGTCAATACCGGCTGCTTCAAAGCAAACATTTTCGGCTTGCCAACGCATTGGCCAGTCCACCTTCCAAACTAACTTAATGTTATTTGCCGTTTTTACATCGACACTATGTTGATGTCCACACTTACATTGATACGTTAAAACATCGGTTTCTTCATTAAAACCTAAAACTGTTGTGTCGTCTTTACCACAAACCGGACAATAAACTGCGACTGGATAATAATTTTCACGTTCGCCTTCACCACCATCTTGCGTTTTGAAAGACATAATAATGTCATAAATTTGTTTACGCTTTTTAATTGCTTCGGCAATTGCTTTTCCATAACGGCCACTACGGTATTCGTCAGCTTGGTAAATAACTTGAACTGGAATTTCGTTCATACCTAATTGTGGTAAAGCATTTTCAAATTCACGTTCAAAATACTTGGCACTACTTTCCCCTTCACTGTAAGGTGATGGAATTTCCACATAAGGCTTACCGATGTGCACAACATATTCGGCCGGAAAGTTTTTGGGAACTTTACGGAAACGGTCAAATTCGTCCCATGAAAAAATTTCACGAACTTTTTTACCCTTACTTTGTAAAACTTTTGCCACATAGTATTGCGTAATAAATTCACGATAGTTACCGATATGAACACTACCCGACGGCGAAATACCACTGGCAACAACGTATTCTTCTTGATTCGGATATTTCTTTAAAATTTCTTCTGCTAATTCATAACTCCAATGCATAAAGACAATATATAATTTTTTTTACAAAAATGCAAATATTATCACTATGGCTGATAATAATCAACAAAAACCACAACGTGGATTAGCTGAACCACCAACCGGTCAAGTTCTTTTAGGTCCACGAGAAGGTTTTGTTGAAAATATTGACACAAACATTGAATTCATCAAAAAACGCATTAAAAATAAAGACTTACGATTTGTAACGTTGACTATCGGCAAATACACACAGACCAAAGTGACGGTAGCTTATATTGACAGTATTGCCGAACCAAATATTGTACAAAGTGTAATTAAACGACTAAAACAAATTAACTGCGATGGGATTATTGACAGTTCTTACATTAGCGAATGTTTAAATCCTGACCGTATCGCTTTATACAAGGCTGCTGCTGCCGAAGAAAAACCCGATGTGGTAACTTCACGTTTATTAGAAGGTCGTATCGCAATTTTTGTAGATGGTAGCCCTGCTGTTCTAACTATTCCACATTTATTTTTAGAAAACATTCAAAACAGCAATGACTACTACAGTGGAAATGCTGGAGTAACAATGAAACGGACGATTCGACTATTGGGTGGTCTTATCGCAATTTTATTACCAGGATTCTTCTTAGCTGTCAGTTTATATCACCTACCGATTATTCCGTTAAAAACATTAGAATCAATTGCAAATGCAACAGGAAACGATTTATTTCCACCAATTATCGAAATGATTGTTGTGATTATTCTTTTTGAGATTATTTACGAAGCCACACTTATTATGCCGAAACATTTAGGTTCTGCCATTAGCATCATTGCCGTTTTTGTCGTCGGCGAAGTTGCTGCGACAGTTGGTTTATTATCTGCACCAACAGTATTAGTAGTAGCAATATCAGGGATTACTTCTTACATTATGCCAAATATGATTGCCCAGATTAGTGTACTGCGTTTTATCTTTTGTTTAATCGGTGGTTTTTTGGGTTTGTACGGATTAGTTGCCGGCTTTATTGTTCTACTGGTTTACACAGCAGGCATTGACCATTACGGTGCACCATATTTAGCACCATTCAGTCCTTATATTCCCGATGACCAAAAAGATGCTTTAAACAAAGCACCTTTCCCCGAAATGATTGAAAGACCACAAAGTATACCCAACCAAAATCCGATTCGCCAAAAAACAATGGAGGCCGAAAATGAGTAACTACCAAAATCATCAAGCGATAAATTTACGACAATTATGCACTGGTTATTTTTTATACAGTATTGGGATTAAAGTGTTAACACTACCCTCAGCCTTAGCACAGACAGCCGGAAATTGGGCTTGGGCTTCAGCTTTAATTGGTGTAATTTTTGAGTGTATTTTAGTTTTTATTGCAAGTTTAATTTTAAGTAAATGCGACAAGCAAAGTAAATTTTTCCGAATTTTATGTTGGTTGTTTGTCCCCTTGATAATAGTAGAAATTATGGTCACAAGTGTGGAAATTTACCATCTTGCATACACAAGCTTATTTACATCATTAGGAATCACAGTTTTGGTTATTACGTTAATTGCCTTGGGTTTGTTTTTTCTTACCCGTCAACCACGTGCTTTATTTCGTGCTGGTGAAATTTTAAAACTATTTTTTGCTTTGGGGTTAATTTTAGCTATCATTCCAACTTTATACAATATCAAAATAGACTGGCAAGAACTAGTGCAAGGCAATAGTCAACAAATTTTACCAGCAACAGGAATTCACTTACTTTTTTTTGAAACGGCCACTTTCGTCATTGCTTTTGGCTCAGAAACTCGCAAATCCAATCGTGAAATATGCCGACTCAATTTAACAGCACTACTCTGTGGCATTGGTTATTTTGTGTTTATGGTATTGTTCATTTTATTGTTTGGTAATTTAACACAACATCAAACAATGGGTCTAGTGGATATGACAACGGCATCACAATTTATTACACATACCGGCAGTCTTGACTGGTTGATTTCAACATCAATTTTGGCAACAATTATTTTACGTTTCGGAATGCAATTAGTCGCTGTTGTCACACTCGTAAAAAGGGGGTTGAATCGAAAATGATTAAACGCACTCTTAATTATTTATGGGGAAAAAAATTTTTCATTTTATTATTTGCTCTTTTGATAATCCTTTTACCCAATGCAATTGGTCGTGATTTACAAATACGCACAGCTACCGTAATAACTGAAATGAAAATTGAACGTACCGGTGAAAACATTAAAGTAACAGCTCAAAAATTCAAGCCATCGAATAAATCAGAAAATAGTGCCAGCGAAACCGTCACTTACGAAGGAACAAATATTCGCGAAATGTTATCCGACGTATCTTTGGCACACTGTCAAAAAATTGAATTTACGGGCGAACCTGACCCCGACATTTTACACGAGTTGTACCACTTTCAAGACTTACGTGGAAATACACCAGTCAACGGACAAGCAACCATTGGCGAAATACTTAAAAGTCTTGATTATCATTATCAATAATTCTTGGAATAAACAAATTAGCAATACCTGTAACCAACATCACAATGCTTGGAATCATTGCATTAGTTAAATCAGTCAAGAACCAGCGCCAAATGGTAATCAACAACAAACCAGTAAATACAATTTGATAAAGTAAGAAAAGTTGGTCAGCCTTCCAAATTTGTTTGGTTTCCATACGGATAATCATATTACCGACATAGTAAATAATAAAACAACAACCTAAAATAAACAAAATTGGAAAAAGTAAATTATACCAAGGATTGCTTTCCGAACCCAAAGGAGCTGACTCGTTTAAACCAAGGTCTCGTTTAAAAGCATTAAAATTTAAAAATAAGTATAAGCAACAAGCAAATAACAAACCGAGTGCAGAAACAATTTTCAAAATTACAATCGTTTTATTTGAAATACGACGACGTTGCTTTGCCATATTAAAATGATACCTTAATTAGTTCATTGTGTACAGTAGAATAAATGTAAGCTGTAACCGTAAATTGTGGTAACGCTTGCGCATATAAGCGCAACTGTTGACGATATTTTTGGACTAGGTCTTCTCGTGATAAACGGGTCGTTTTATAATCAACAATAATTGCTTCCGTACCTTTAACAGCCAATAAGTCCATAATACCTTGAACGATTGTTCCATCCTGTAAATACAAAAATGGTAATTCACGATAAGTTGTATAACCATTTACTAATGTATCCACAACAGGTGGCAATTTTCCATATTGTAATTGACGGTGATATTCCGTACCAAAATCTTTACCACCATCTTGTTGATAAATAACAGGTGCTTGATAATCTTGAACTGGTTCAACAGCACTTGCCAAAGCAGTAACGCTTTGTTTTACTGGTTTATTTTGATTACCCTGATAATGGCAAAGTGTGATTACTGGTTCAGTGTTGATTTGTTGTATCGGAATTTCTGGTGATATAGCCACATCAGAACGTTCTTCTACAAGACCAATTGGATTGATTAAATCCATCAAAGAAGTCGGTTGAATACTGTCAGGTTTATATTTCCATTTGCCAACAATATATAACTTTTCCTTTGGACGAGTTAATGCTACATATAATAAACGTTTCTTTTCTTCAAGTTCTTTAAAATCTTGATACTTGGCAATTCCATAACGCAAAACACGACTTCTTTGGACATAATTATCAGTATCGACTGATACTATACTAATCCCCATATTTTTGTCCATAATGATTTTACTTTCTTTCTGTGCAACACTACTCCATTTTGAACCAACATTAAACAAAATAACCATCGGAAACTCTAAGCCTTTGGAGTGATGAATTGTCATTAAACGCACAGCGTTTTTAACGTTTGCACCAACATTAACTTCAATCTTGGCAATGTTGTGCTCAATCAAATACAGGTAACGTGCAACAGTATCAAAATCACTGACACCACGAATAGTTGTTAAAAATGTGTTAACGATTGGAATTTCCAACATTCCAAATTCAGTTGCAACTTGTGTTAATACTTCATAGGTTGATTGAGCACGCCCTAGCTCACGATACCTTGCCAAAGCATTATCACATTTGGCAACTTTCTCGATTAAAGTTGGGTTCAACTGTTCCAAACGCAAATGAGCCAACTCGTCATTTGTACAATGGAAAAAGTTTTGTAAAACAAGGTAACGAGATAAATCATTAGTTGGATTCATTGCTGCAAACAAGAAATGATTCAAAAGTGCAATCTCAGGTTCTTGTAAAATTTCCACACTATATTCCACCACACAAGACACACCACGTTGTAACAAATAATTTTGTAATACTTTTAAAGGTTTTTTTGTTTCACAAAGAATCGCAATTTCAGACAACGGACGATTAGCACTTTTAATTTGTTGATACACAAGTTCCATTTGAGCATTATCATTTTCGGCTGTTTCAATTTTGACAGCTTGCCGAACTGCATCAATATCAACCTGATTTTGTAATTCAAATTTATGTCCTGTTTCATAATCATTAAGCAACCCCTTCATTACCAGGTTAACAAAATGTAAAATTGGTTCTTCACTACGCCAATTCTTGTTCAAGCGAATCATTTCAATCAAATCTTCGTGAATTACTGCGTCGAATAATTCAGGGTCGCTTTCACGAAAACCATAAATACTTTGCTTAATATCACCAACAATACAAAAGAATTTATCATTACCACGTAAAATATCAATAATACGATATTGTACCGGATTAGTATCTTGCCCCTCATCAACAAAAATATATTTATACTGTGCACAAATTGCTTGTACTGCTTCGGGATGCATTAAGACTTTTAAAGCATATTTTTCTAAATCATTATAATCTAATTTTTTATATTCCATTTTTTTGGCTGTATATGCTGCATCAAAAGCCTGTACTAAATGAAGTAACTGCTGAACAATATGACGGTCCTGTTGCATATCAGTTTGAATTTGTAAAATTGGAAACTTAAATTCCTCCATTATATTATTACAAACTGTTTTAAACTGATTACGCATAACTTTAAAGTCATCATACAATTCTTTATTAAAATCTTTATTATAAGCTAATTGGGGGAAAGTTAAATCTAGATTTTGAAAATCTTGATAAGTTTTTGCTGTAATAATTTGGTTAGCAAGATTGATGACAAAATCAGTTAAAACTGAATTTTGATTAAACTCAATAAAGATTTGGCGATATCTTTTTGCCAAACGATGATAATGTTCAATCAAAGCGCAAATTGCACCATTGTTTTCCAATTGTGTGTCATACGCACACAAAGCAGTATCACGCAACCATTCATCTTTATCGTGTCGAGTTTCTAAAAAGTTATGAATTTTGATAACAACATCACGTAAATCATTGAGTTTACGACTGGCGAGTAGTAAATCGACAGCATCTTTCACGTCTGCATAATTATCTAAAACCACTTTTTCAAAAACAAGTGTTTTTATTTTTTCACTTTCGATTGTGTCCATAACAGCAAAACTTGGACTGACTTCGGCAATAGTAAACCAGGCACGAATGATACCAGCACAAAAACTATGAAAAGTACCAATCGCCGCTGCTTGTAATTCGGCATAAGAAAAACGATTCCCTAAAGACTGACTAAGTTGTTCTTTCAGTTTATGGCGCATATCTTGCGCCGAAGCATCGGTGAAGGTTAAAACTAATAACTGGTCAAATCGAGTTTTACCACCTTGAATAAGGGTTGCAATACGATTGATAATCGTTGTCGTTTTACCACTACCAGCACTGGCTGAAATAGCAATTTTTGATGAATTTGAGTCAATGACTTTTTGTTGATCTTTAGTTGGTTTTCCCATCATTTTCCTCCGTAAAAGTTTTATAAGTAACCTTAACACCATCACTACGGTATCCCCCAGTAGCACGAGGACAAAACAATCGATCAGGACAATACTTACATACACCTTCATTTAATGCATAGGCTTCAACATTTCCGGTGATAATTTTCTCCACGGCATCATCAACCAATTGATCAGCGTGTGCACAAATTTGTGTAATTGCTTGTTCGCTTATAATATAATGTACTTTTGGTTTTACATATTCTGGGGGAAACAAATCACGCAAATCTTCATTGATAAAACCAATATAATCAAATATTTTTTTATCTGTATTTGCATAACCACCGGATAAAGGTAAATAACCTGCCCCAGCAAAGCGCCCTATCTTTTTTAGACTACTACCATAAACAGGCAATTGCAAACGACTACCTAGATAAATACTTTTTGGAATACTATCATCAACATTTCCTGTTTTATAATCTAAAACCCAGAAAGCACGTTGATTCTCTCCTAAATCGGCAACATCAATACGGTCAACACGACCAGATAAAGTTAAGCCATACGCCAATGGACGACAAACTGTGAATTCAATTTCGGTTGAAGCATTAAATTTTCCTGTTGCAAAAATACGGTCCAATTCTTGTAATATAAATTTAATTTCTTTTGCAATGTTTTGTGTTAGTGGTAAATATTCAAACTCTAACTCTTTTAAACCGATTTGAACGGCTTGCTCAATATTACGTTTTGAATCTCGATAATAAACTTCGAGAGCTTTGTGAATTGCAGTACCCACAGTATCAGCAGCCAAACGATAGATTGGTCGTTCTTTTAAACGCAATCCCCTTTGTAAAAAATTTAAACGAGGACATTTGTAATATGTTTCTAGCATTGTCGGACTAACGTTTTTTTTAGGGAAAAATAAACTTTTACCGACTGTTATTGGGTCTTGATCATTAAACCACTGAAATCGATTATAAGGTTGATATACAACATAATTTTTAAATTCATCATTCATCCCGGATAATGTAACTTGATTTTCGGCAACAACCTGTAAAAGTTCGGCACGACGACAATTACGTTCACGTTGTAATGACGCAGTTGGTGTTATTTGTGTACCTGCTAAATCGGCTTCTTGTAAAATATCATCATCTGATTGTCCTTGTGGAAAGTTTTCAGCTGTACAGTTAGCAATAAATAAATATTTAACATAGCTTGGTACCCAATCATTAACCGATGCTACCAAAATACGATCTAGATTTTGTGGAATGTTAGAGATTTTTGTAGCACTACACAAGGTCCAAAACAAATTGATAAAATCACGTCGGCTTAAAACCTGTCCAGCACAACCAGTCCTAATTTGTTCCAAAATATTGAGTATTTTTTCATTTTCTGTAAAATTTTTTAATTGTTCACAAAGTTGTGTTACATCGGTCGCCGTTAATTTTTTCAATTGTGGTATATTGCGTGCACGTAAATTCGATTTTATAATCTTGTTATCTAAATCAAAAAGAGTTGTATCATCAATTCCACTGTTTTGGTTGAATAAGACGGCAATTGTATTTTCAGTGTCATCATTATCCAACATTTCTAACAAATCACGTAAATATTTAGCATCGGCAGTTGTATTTAATTTCGTACCAACATCCAAATTAACCGGTACTTGATATTTATGAGCAATCACTTCCCATACGGGCGCAGTAGCATCAAAGTCAGCTAACAAGATAACAATTTCTTCAGGTAAAACACCTGTATTAAGCAATGAAACAATACGTTCCATAATTATGGTTGCTTCGCCTCGTTCAGTTTCACAACAAATTTTTTCTAAATTCGGCGTAAATGATTTTGTGTTCTGTATCTTAAAATGTGGAAATTTAGCTAGTTGTGTATTAAGTTCGGATTCACTGCAAGCAATGGTAACCGACGATGCGTGATGACAGAGTTCAAATAAAACTTGCAAGCGTGCTGGCGAAAGACTGGTAAAACCACAGACAAAAATACTAGCATTTTGAATACTGGTGCTTTTGGCTAAGTTTTGTGTCAGGTATTCCAACATATCTGCCGAGTCCGTTTGTGTTGCAATGATTTGACGATAGGCTTGATAAATAATGTTAATGTCGTGGTACTTACGTTGAGCTACAGTTGACTGTGCTTTAGTTTCTAAAACTGCAAAGTCAACACAGGAACTGCGCATTTGGTTAATTGTATTAAACATTTTTTCTGCAAAATCATAATGCCCTGCACTCGACTTGAACCACGTTAACTGGTCTTGCACTTGGCGAATGGCAGTCCATAAATGTAATACAGCACTAGTCTTATCAATAATAGCAGGTTGAATTCCCTGATTGATTTCAGAAGCTACTAACTGATACAACATCGAAAAAGTAATAACCCTAACATTAACTAAATGTGGTTGAGTTTTTAATAAATATCGTTCGGCCTGTAATGTGAAACGGTCAGGTACAACAACTAATTTTGTTTGTAAAACTGGTTGTGTCGCCGCTTGACGCAAGACGTACTCATTTGTTAAAACAAAATTTTCTCCTTGGTAAACTGTAACTTTCACTAACCTAAAAATAACATTTTTCACCTTAAATAGCAACTCATGAAAATAGATATTTACAACTCAGTTGACTACCATTAAACTAGAAATAAGATGAAAACAAATACACAAGTTGAATTATTAGCACCTGCTGGCGATGTGAAACGTGCCATTATCGCATTGGATTATGGGGCCGATGCTATCTACTTAGGTGGCAAGGATTTCAGTTTACGTGCTCACGCAGCAAATTTTACCGATGATGAAATTCGTGAAATTGTACAAATTGCCCACAGTCGTGGTAAAAAAGTTTATGTGACCGTGAATATTATTCCACGCAATAATGACTTCGACCAAATCATTGATTACGCAAAGCGTTTGGATACCTTAAAAATTGATGCAGTCATTGTTGCTGACTTAGGTGTAATCAAAGTTTTTCGTGAACATACATCTTTGGCAATTCACGTTTCCACGCAAGCTAATATTACCAACAAACACACAGCTTTAGAATTTGTGCGTTTAGGTGCCACACGCTTAGTCTTAGCACGTGAATTAAATATTACTGAAATTAAAGAAATTTGTGATGCTGTAAAAGGACAAGCTGAAATCGAAGTTTTTGTCCACGGTGCAATGTGCGTTTCTTACAGTGGTCGTTGTTTGCTATCTAACTATATGACGAACCGTTCCAGTAATCGTGGTGATTGTGCGCACTCTTGTCGTTATAAATATGCTTTGCAAGAAATGAAACGCCCAAATGAATACTGGCCAATTGAAGAAGACGAACACGGTACTTATATTATGAATAGCCGTGACTTATGTTTAATCAACCGATTGCAAGAATTGATTGACGCTGGTGTCGCAAGTTTTAAAATTGAGGGTCGAGTAAAAAGTACTTACTATGTTGCCGGTGTCACACACGCTTATCGTCAAGCTTTGGATGGTATCAAACGTGACTACCTAACCGAACTAGATAAAATTTCGCACCGACCATACACGACAGGTTTTACTTTCGAAAAAGTACCAACACAATATTACCCTGCTGCACGTGAAGAACAAACTTATGAATTTATTGGTTTAGTCACCGACAGCAATACAATGTTATTAAAAAATAAAATCAACCCTGGTGAGACCATTGAAATCTTATCACCAAACCTTGATGTTGATGGGAAAACTTTCGTTTGGCAAGGCGCAATGCAAAACCAACCTGAAACAAGCGTGGAAATTTGTGGTTGTCCTTACAACTTACATGCTAACGATATATTAAGGCGTCCAAAGCCGCAGCAACCGTCGTCTGACCAGATTTAATCTGATATTCTAATTCTAAAACACGAGCATAACAATTTTTGACAGCCAAAGGATTACTACCATAATCTCGGCGACTGTACTTAATCGCATAGGGTGAACACCCCAACATTTTGCCAATTACATTGATATCATCTTTACTGGCAGTTGCATAATAAGCACGACGCATTTGTGCAACTACCCCACCAAAGATTAAATATTCGTTAGTATTACTACTAATTAACCACGATAAAATACTGGTTGCTGCTTGAATTTGATTTGCTAAAATGGCTGCACCTAATTCGTAAATTTGGTAGTCCAATGTTTTGGTTAAGTATGGTTGTAGATGTTGAATTTCCCAAACGGGTAAATCTTGATAATAAGCCAAAAACTTCGTTAACTCATTATCAATTAACGTATAGTAACCACCCGTAGCTTCAACCAAATAGTTTGCAGCATCTCGAGTAATTTGGTGTGGAGCAATCTGTTTCGCAATTAACGGAACCAAAATTTCAGTTGGCATCGGGTTGCAATTAACAACAGTTGCACCTTTCAAATTTGCTTCGGGTTTTTCACGATAACTAATAAGTATCAATACATTCCCGGCAACAGGATTTTTAATGTATTGATTGATTGCACTGAAAGATGGTTTATCGCCTAATGTTGCCACAACCAAGCGTGAGTTCGTAAAAAAGGAAGTTGTTGTCAATGCCGCCACAATAGTTTCACCATTTGTATCATCACCAAATTTAGTAACCTCAGCATCTTTTAAAGCATCTGTAATTAAACTAACGGATTTGTTAATTAAAAAATAATCTGTCCCATACAAAAGATAGACTGGTTCAATTTGATTTTTTAAACTAGCTTTTAACTGCGCAAAATCCATTATCATATTAAAGCATAATTAAGGTCAAATAACAAGTAAACATCACTACTGCCAATGGGTACTTAATTTGTGGTTTCACAAAAACAAACCGAGATAAAAGTAAAGTTGCGAGATAATAAACTATTATAGCAGTAACTCCATGCGTAATTGGTAAAGTTGCCCATGTAATTTCGCCAATTGCACTGGTAACCCATATTACTAGATTTAAGATAGGTTCAACTAACCACATTACTACACCACAAATAAATGTACCAACGGCAAGCATTGATAAATAAAAAGCAAACATCAAAAGTGGAACTAAAACAACATTAGCAATCAAACCTAAGAGAGAAACACTACCAAAGAAATAAACGACAAAGGGGAAACTTCCTAAAGTAACAGCAACATACATCGCAACGGCACTGGAAGGTAAAACCTTGAAAATTGTTTGATACCAAAGATGAATTCCTAACACACAAGAAAATGACAAAAGGAAAGATGCCGAAACCAAAGCGTACGGATAGATGATTAAGATAATAATTGCTGTCAAAGATAAAACCGATAAGAAATCGGCAATATGTAAATGATGTTTTGCAAAGGAATAAATTAGACACATCATCACAGCACGGATGATTGAATATTGCCAACCACATAAGTAACCATAAAAACATAAAACTGGAGCAATGATCCAAAGATGGGCACGTTTCGGAACACGACACAAACGCAATAAAGTTCCAATTGCACCAAACAAAGCACTCACGTGCAAACCAGAAACAACTAAAATATGTGCCATTCCTGCAACAGTGAAATCATAACGAACTCCAAAAGTTAACACACTTTTATCACCAAAAAGCATTGTATAAACAAGGTCAGTATTTTCTTCGGAAAGAAACAATGATAAGTACCAACGAGCATAACGCAAAATTACACCACGTAACCCTTCATCAGGATTATAACTTAAATAATATGGATTGCTCACAAAACAAGTTGTCAACAGATAACTTAACATCACAAGCACGTAAACACAAATAGCAACAATCTTAAATTCACGTGGCAATTTCGTCCATAACAAAAGATTCAACAAAACAATTGCAAAGATGACAGCGCACCACCAAGCTAACATTGCTGAACCAATCGCTAAAATCACAATCAAAGCCAACCAACACAATGGTCGAAAATTACAAAGTTTCATTTTTAACGTACAAGTTCAGTATCATTTGTTTGTAATACAACTGCCCTTTCTTCTTTTGTTTCTTTTAAAGATGTGCGTGGACGGAATGCTTGTTTCATTTGCGAAAGGCCAGCCACAACTTTCTTTGCTTTTGGTGGTGTTGTTTTTTCTATTTCAACTGCTTGTTCCAATATAGTTTGCTTTGTGGATTGTTTATCATCAATGATTACTGGTTCAGGTGGCAATTCCTGTGCAACTTCATCTTCACTAACAAGATAAGGTGTCATTTGTGGCGAACGTACTTGATAATACTTCTCAAATTCCTGACGTTTGACAGGGTCAATTGTCCCAATACCCTCATAAATTTTAGTGCCAATACGTTCGTTTGCATTTTTAACCTTTGGTAATTTTAATGGCTGGGTTAACCATTTTTCAGTTTTGTCATTGATTTTTTGGTCATAATCAACAATTAACTTCGCTAAGGTTTCATCTTCTTTTGCAAACTTCGCAATAATTGCGACTTGCGATTGATAATAATCTTCTTTCCCCAATCGAACAAAACGTTTAGCTTCATTTAATTCGTTTTGCCATTTTTTTAATAATTCATCGTTTTTTAATTGCTTTTGAATTCTTTGTAACGTTTGTTGTGCAATGCGTTCGCATTCTTGTAATTGACGCACACGTTGTTTGGCTTTAGCATCTTTCACACGAATAAGATATTCTAGCTCTTCCCCTGTTTCATCTTCACCAAATGTAAAATCACCAAGATTGATTAAAACGCTATCTTGAACTAAACCACCAACCGAAGTAACACTTTCTCTTAAATACAACTTACCATTTTTTTCAATATAACGAAAAGCCTTCTGGTCCAATTTGGGGATACTAACAAACTCACGAATACCAGTATCAATTAAACGATATTCATTTTTGATTTCTACTTTTTTCAAGTTACGCAAAATACGTTTTGCTTCTTCATCTTCATAAGCAAATAATTGTGTTACTTGTTTGGAAGTAATAACCATCACAACACCTCGGTGCGATTACGCAGTGCCATACCAATCGTCATTTCATCTGCATATTCCAAAGCAACACCCATCGCAATTCCAGTTGCTAAACGTGAAACCTTAATACCACTTGGCTTAATCAAAGAAGCCAAATAATTCGCTGTAGCTTCACCTTCTACATCTGCTGATAAAGCAATAATAACTTCTTTAATTTTACCACCTTGCAATCGTGTCATTAAAGATTTGAGATTAAGTTGGTCTGGTCCTTTTTTATTTAATGGAGATAAGACTCCGTGTAAGACGTGATAAGTTCCTTGGAAAGCGTGACAACGTTCAATCACCGTTATATCTTTCGGATGAGCGACAACACAAATAATTTCACTTTGACGTGTCGCACAAATTTCACATTTATCTTCAACGGCAAAATTACCACAAACTTCACAGAATTTAACTTGTCGCTTAACTGCATTGATTGCGGCACTGAATTGTTCAGCATCTTCACGAGACATTTCAATGACACGGTAAGCATAGCGTTCGGCTGTTTTATAACCGACACCAGGCAACTTCGTAAAATAGTTAATCAGTGTGTCGACACACGACAAGTTCGCCATATTTTAATATATCATTAAGCAATTAATCTGCAAATTACATTTTTACGATTTGTGCTACCGTAACAGTACAATCATCAGCAGGATAACCGTCGGCAAGATTAGTAACTTCGGCAATTAGTTGGTCAGCTAACTGCTGTGGATTGGTTACATCAAGATTATTAATAAAGCCAGCCAATGCAACCCTTTCACCACCGAAAACATCCAACACACCATCACTAACCAATACTACCATATCACCTGCCGACAACATTGCCTTGGTAATCTTTGGTTCAATCTCATCCAAAATTCCCAAAGGCAAAGAACCTGCTTCCACTACTTCAACTTCACGTGCTCGTTTGATAAATCCATCGGCAGCGCCAACCTTAACAAAGTCAACATCACCGGTCGCCAAATCAAAGACACACATATCTAATGCCGAAAAAATATCTTGTCCCGTAAAAGTTAATAACTGATTAACAGAATACATAATGATTTCGTCAGGGAAACCTGCTTTGTAAAAATTTTCAACCAAAGATAATGCCAAAGTACTGGCTCGTGCTGCTCGTTCACCAGCGCCCATACCATCACATAATGCCATTAAAGTCTTTTCATTCGTAACTCGTAAAAAGGAAAAATTATCACCACTGGTTTGGTTGACCCCTTTGGTAACTCCAGCCATTCCAAACAAAATACCGTACTTCGGTGCAGAACGTACTGAAACAATTGAATAGCCTTTTGTGTCAGCATCAACAACTTCATCAATAATCATTTTGTGCCCACAAACCTGACTAACCACCTTTTCAATACGCTGATTTTTTGCATCACCACGTGGAACTAAAACCGAAACTACATATTCATTTTGTGTGGTTTTAGTAATCAAACAATCTTCGGCAAAAATATTGCGAAACAATAACTCTTCTTTAACCATTTCGCCACGTTCATTATCAAAAACGACACTGCGACAAACATCATTTGCAAACTTACCACATAATTGAGAAATACCAGCTAATAAATTTGCCATTAAAATTTTACCACTATCCAGTCCGGCAATAATTTGTTCTTTGTTTCGATTTACAACTAATAATTTATTCAATGCCGACATCAAAGTATTGATACGAGTACATTTAACTGCCAAAGTATTTGGTACATCAAGTAATGTTACTATTCCTTGTTTTAAACCAACTTTGGCTAAATGAGTAATTCCATTTTCTACTTCTTGACTTGAAGTTGTAGTTTTACGGCAAACACCACGATGAGGGCAACCATCACAAACAC
The DNA here is from genome assembly GCA_045601705.1 of Clostridia bacterium. Classification (GTDB taxonomy): domain Bacteria; phylum Bacillota; class Clostridia; order Christensenellales; family UBA1242; genus RGIG8050. The sequence goes on from JAZSAE010000017.1 coordinate 24,242, forward strand.
TACCCGTAATTTCGGTACATAACAAAACTGCTGTTTCTTGTGGTGGTAAAGACGCACGAGTTAAGTTACGATATGTATTTTGCATTTCATTAAAGACGGCAGCCAATGAACGCATTCGCATTGAAATACCTGCCGTATTGCGATTGATTGTATTTTTGGAAACTAAAAAACCACCTAAACCATTTGAGCCAAAAGTAAAGTATCGTGCTGTTTGTGGTGGAATACACAAAAATAAAATCATTGCCACCACAATAGGCAACAAACTCCAACCGTCATAATAACCATAGGCATTAAAATAAATACCGATGACCAAGTCAGCAAAAAGCATTGCAACTAAACTATATAAACGTTGCTTACTTTTGAACACAACACAAATAATTGCCAGCAATACCATAATTGCAACATAGACTAAGTTAGTTGTGGCAAATGCTTTCCCTAAACCTAAAGCCGCAGCCAACATTACAGTAGATTTTGGATTAACATAAAAAACACCAATAAGAATAACTAAGACACTGAAAAATTTATATAACTCGAAATATGGATTTTGCCAGCCACATAATCCTAATGCTAAAATAATAACCAAACACATCAAGCCAACAACTTGGTTAATTGTCCACGGGAAATTAAACTTTTTTTGCGTAATAGCTTTAATACATTCATAACAAGCCAACAAGAAAATACCACCAACCAAAACGGCAATTAAAGTTTGTGCAATATAGTTATTTTGAACAAAAGCAAGGTAAACATTAACGCCTTGCGACAACAAAAAACCCACCAATAAAATTGGAAAGTACCAAACTTTCTTACCCTTACACCACCGTAAAACAAGACCCGTCAATATAAATACAGCACAGACAAAAATTACACTCAGCAAATTTAACTGTTCTGGACAACGCCACAACTCCACTACAATCAAAGCACAGACTGGCACAAGTTTAGGAATAAATGTTACTCCTAGCGCAAACATAAAAGCCATCGCAAAAGGACGAATTACTGTACCAACCACAGCCCAATCCAAAATCACTAAAATAACGACCGATAAAGCCGTAATCAATATTTTTTTCATTGCAAAATTATGACAAAAAATACAAAACGGATACTGTCGCTTTGTGTCAAATTAACACTAACGTTGTCAAATTCTGCACAAGATTATGATTGTGGCGTCAAGAAAAATTGTATATAATGGTTGTATGGGTTTATTTGCAAGTGATAATACACGTTCCGTACGTAAATTACAACGTATAGCTGACTTAGTAATAGCTTTAGAAGATGACTATGCAGCTTTGGATGACCACGCTTTAGTGGCGAAGACAGCTGAATTCAAACAACGCTTGGCACAGGGTGAAACTTTAGATGATATCTTACCCGAAGCTTTTGCAACAGTACGTGAAGCAGCTTATCGTGTTTTGGGACAAAAAGCATATTATGTTCAAATTTTAGGTGGTATTGCACTCCACCAAGGCCGTATCGCCGAAATGAAAACTGGTGAAGGTAAAACATTGGTTTCAACAATGCCTGCCTACTTAAACGCTTTGTCAGGCAAAGGTGTACACATTGTTGAGGTAAACGAATATTTAGCAAAACGTAACAGTGAATGGATGGGAAAAGTCCATCGTTTCCTAGGTTTAAGTGTCGGTTTAAGTTTATCGCATACGACACCAGATGTGAAACGCTATGCTTACAGTCAAGACATTACCTATGTTACCAGTAGCGAAGTTGGTTTTGACTATCTACGTGATAATGTTGCTCACCACAGAAACGACCGTGTTTTACGTGGCATGAATTATGCTGTCATCGACGAAATCGATAGTATCTTGATTGATGAAAGCCGTACTCCTTTAATTATGTCAGCACCAACCAAGGACAACAGCGACTTGTACAAAATTGCCGACAAATTTGTTCGTACGTTAACCAAAGACGATTACGAAATTGACTTAAAGGAACGTGCAGTTCGTTTAACTGAATCTGGTTTTACCAAGGCTGAACGTGCTTTCAATATTGAAAACATCAGTGATGCCAATAATATGGAATTAAACCACTTCATCAATAATGCAATGAAAGCACACCACTTGTTTACTATTGATGCTGACTATATCGTTAATGCACAAAAAGAAATTATTATCATTGACCAAAATACAGGTCGTGCAATGGTTGGCCGTCGTTACAGTGATGGTTTACATCAAGCAATTGAAGCCAAGGAAAATGTACCAATTAAAAATGAAGATAAAACAGTTGCAACGATTACAATTCAAAATCTTTTTAAACTATATCGTAAACTTTCTGGTATGACCGGTACAGCCAAAACCGAAGAAGATGAATTCAAAAAAATCTATGGTGTTGACGTTGTAGCTATTCCAACCAACAGACCTGTTTTGCGTGAAGATGCACCTGACGTTATCTTTCAAAATATGACCAATAAATTAGCCGCTATTTACGAAGATGTACTCTACCGTTATGAACGTAAACAACCAGTCCTAATTGGTACAACAACGATTGAACGCAGTGAAGAAATTTCAAAATACTTAAAAAGCAAGAAAGTTCCACACGTTGTCTTAAATGCCAAGAACCACGAAAAAGAAGCCGACATTGTTGCCAGTGCTGGACGTTTAGGTAGTGTTACAATTGCGACTAATATGGCTGGTCGTGGTACAGACATTCACTTAGGTGGTAATGCTGAACATATGGCAATGAACCAACTAAAAAAAGATGGTTTAACCGACCAGGAAATTTATGATGCTACGGCATACTTTGAAACCAAAGATGAAAAAATCTTAAATAATCGTAAATTATTCAAAGACTATCTTGAACAATTCCAAAAAGAAACAGCAGCAGAACGTGAGAAAGTTGTTGCATTAGGTGGTTTACATATTATCGGTACAGAACGTCATGATAGCCGTCGTATTGATAACCAGTTACGTGGTCGTGCTGGACGTCAAGGTGATCCAGGTAGTTCAATTTTCTACATTTCTTGCGAAGATGAAATTATGAAACGTTTTGGTAAAGATGTTATCGGTGGCACAATGCGTTTCTTAAACTTGGATGATGTTCAAAGTAAAATGATTACTAAATTATTTGAACGTGTCCAAAAACGTGTCGAAGGTTACTATTTTGATAGTCGTCGTGTTACTTTTGAATATGACAATGTTTTGAATGACCAACGTACAGTAATTTACCGTGAACGTGATAAAATTCTTGATGGCGAAGACGTACACGAACAAATTATGAAGTTTTTCCCAGATTTAGTTTACGACATCGTTAGTCAAGCCATTGACCCGACCCAACACTACTCTGAATGGGACTTGGTAAAAGCAAACCAAATTTTATCTGATAAATTATTTGGAACACACGTCGAATACCTAGACAAAGAAAACACCGACAAAGCTAATTTCAATGATGTTTACGAAATGGTATTAGACGCAGTTAACGAACAATACGAAGCCAAGATAGCTAAACTCAACGAAGAAGGTTTCAACTTTGCAGCATTTGAACGTGATATATTGTTATCGGTAGTTGATAAAAAATGGGTTAGCCACATTGACGCAATGGTCAACTTACGTAACGGAATCAGTTTACGTGGTTACGGTGGAAAAGACCCATTGTTTGAATATCGTCGTGAAGCAATTGGTATGTTCAATGATATGATTGAAAGTATCAATAAAGAAACAGCAATTTTCCTTTTCAAAGTACGCATTGAACGTCAAGAAGCACCACAACCAACTCGACCAGTGATGTCAAATGTTAACTTAAAGAAAGCCGGTCGCAACGATGCCTGCCCTTGTGGAAGTGGTAAAAAATATAAACAATGCTGTGGAAAAATCAATTAACGAAAAAGCCCAAAAACAGGGCTTTTTTTATGTCTTTAATTAACCTTGGTAACGACGATAGTACTCGCCTTTCAGTGCCATCAATTCAGCATGTGTACCAGACTCAACAATACGTCCACCTTTGCAAACATAAATACAATCAACGTTTTGTACTGTCATTACTTGTGTAGTAACAAAAACTCGAGTTCGGTTTTTCAGTTTTTTAATAATAATATCATTACAACGCTTTTCTGAAGCTGTATCAAAACAAGTTAAGGCACGGTTTAAAATTAACAAATCCGGTGCATGTAAAACTGTACGAATCAAGTTTACGGCTTGTTGTTCAGCATTTGTCAATAAAACAGTATTTTCGGTTAACCGAGTATTATAGCCATTTGGCAAGGAACGAATAAATTGGTCAAAACCAAACATCTGTGCTGCTTGAATAACATTTTCAGGCAAGGTTAATCCAACCCCGTACATAATATTTTCAGCAATAGAAGCATCAATCAAGAACGGATGATCAAAGCACATACCAACACGTTCATAGAACTTTTTACTACGAATACGAGCCAAGTCAATATCATTAATTTTAATTTGTCCTTTTTTTGGCAATTCTAATTTTGTCATTAAGTTCACAATTTCTGAACCTGTACCATTTTCTTCTTCCAAGAAAGCAACAGTACCACCAAAAGGAATTGTAAATGAAACATCTTTAATTTTTTCAGTCGAAACATTTTCAAAGACAATATCTCCATCAATTTTTTTAATATTTACATCTTCATCAGCAGTAACGTCATCCGGACAATCAATAATACCGAAGAAGACTTTGGCATAACTTTCGGTGGGTTGAATAATGTTGGAAGCTGTTGTAATAATTTTGGTGTTTGACAAAAAACGTGAACTGTACAACAAGAAGGCTGGTAAAATCGCAAAGTCAGCCATACTTAAAGAACCGTTAATGGCTAAAAAACCAAACACGACGGTAATAGCAAGGTACATAAAATTTGAAATAAAATTGATATAAGTTTCATTCAAACCAACAACTGTATCAACACCAACTACTCCTTCAATGGTATTCACAGATTTGAATTCATCTTTACCAACGAGACCATTTTCCTGGAAGAAACCGTGCAAAGAAGCGTGTTGTTCGGTAAAGTTATAAATCTTACCATCATCATCTTCTTTTCTTGTGTAATATTTTTGTGTTTTATTCACAACAATCTTTGCGATAATCAAAGTTACTGGTAAAGAAATAATAACTAAAAGACTCAACGTGATGTTTAATGAAAGCATCATCACAATATTTAAGATAAAGAAGAAAATAGTACAGCAAATTTGATAAATCATAACCAAACATTGTTGTAGCACTTTACGCCCTACTGCAATTTGGTGAGTTGTTTCACTAATTTCAAATTTATCAATAAAAGATAATGGTACAACATCTAACTTCGCACGAGCATCATCAATAATACCCAAAGTTATATTATATTCGTATTTAATGATAATACTACGACATACCCATTCAAAGACTTCAGCTAGAATACATAAAATTAAATACAAAACTAACGGTTCGATAACAACGGCTAAATCGTGATTCAATCCCAAACTTTCAAAGGTATCCAATGCATCAGCTGTCAAACCGGGCATAAATGAATACAAAGCCGTACCAATAATTCCACAAATGACAATAATGATAATCGGCCAAAGTAATGGCTTGAAGTATGCCATTGCTCGCATAAACACGGATTGCTTTTTCTTCTTTTTCATTCGCTCGCCTCCGTTAGTTTATCTTGCAAGAAAAATTTTGCATATTCTTGATTGGTTGCCAATAATCCAGCGTGTGTTCCTTTTACATAACTGTGGTCAGCTTTGGCAAAGAAAACTTCATCAGCATTTTCACAGATAATAGGCTTGGTAGTTGTAAAGATACAAGCCTTATTTTCGGCACGTAATTTCTTTAAAACACTTTCCACCACATCATTAGATAAATTGATAAAACTACCATCGAAAATATAGAATTCGGCAGGTTTCATAATGCAACGAACTAAATTGATATATGCCTTAACTTCTTGTGGCAATTTTGTACGACTAGAAATTGGTGTATCCAAAAATGATGGTAAGACTGCCAAGTTTGATGCACCGATTTCATTAAATGCTGATAAAATTTGTTCATCAGTTAATTCTGGATTAAAAATACGAATATTCTCACGCACTGTGCCCGTTATAAACTCGGGATAAGTTGGACAATAAGAAATCAATTTAGCACGGTAGTAGTTTTTGTTAATTTCCTTTGCGTTAATACCATTTATCAAAACAACACCAGCTTTTGGTTCAATATACCGTAAAAGAATTTTAATTAAAGTTGTACGCCCTGCACCAACTTCACCACAGAATGCAACAATTTTTCCTTTCTGTAATTCCATTGATAAATTTTCCATTGTAATACGACCATTCCAATAACGATGGGAAACTTGATACATTACCAATGAACTACCAAATTCAGTATCAATTTCGGTAATACCACTATCAATATCTTCTTCTGGCAATTGCATAAATTGGTCAATACGCTGATAAGCGATGCGTCCACGTGTCATTGGATTAATAATTAATTTAAAAATGTTATTGGTTGCTGTAGTACACAAAGAAATATACTGCAAAACCGTATTAACGATAACTAACTGCTCGGCAACGTTGGCAACGGTCACTGACATTGCACTAAATGCAATAATAGCAACGGTCGCAATCCCAAAAATAATATTATTAACACGACTGAAAATGTGTTTAGATTGGTCAAGGTCAAAAATTTCTTTGGTTAATTCTCGGTTTTGACGTGCTGCTTCGGCAGAACGTTCAGTTTGTTTTCCAAGGAAACGAATATCCCGTGCGCCAGCAATACTTTCACGTGTAGCAACAAAAGATTTATCATAGGCTTCCACAGCCGCAGGTAAACGTTTATTGATAATAGCACGATTAATGAATAAAATAATAATTTCGATAAAAACAGCACCAATAATAAACAATACATAAATTGGTGATAAGGTTAAAATCAATACGCAACTACCTAAAATAGTAATAATAAAATAAATAATTGCTTGCAAGTATTGTTCGTAATTATATTTAACCCAAGACGTATCTTCAATCATACAAGATAAGAACTTACTTGTTCCATATTCATACAACACATTAGTTGGCACACGTGTCATTTTTTCATACAACATATCACGGGCGTTACGACGACATTTAGCTCCGTAAACACTGAGACGGTTACGTGCATAAAGCGAAACAAAAAAGATAATTATCAACAAACCGAGTACAATACCTGCGCTAATTAAAAAATCACTTGTGTCTGGAATAAGACCAGCATCATTATTAACTTTTTGCGTAACGAGATTTTTTAAAATCATTGGATACAAAATGTTTAAGACTTCCATGAAAGCGAAAAAGAAAACGGCCACAAGTAAATCTTTGGCCACACCTTTTTGGAAACCATACTTTTGCATCTTACGCATGTGTTTTTAATATACATAAGAATGCGCTTCTTTGCAATTAGTTTATGTGTTATTGCCCTTGGTTTAGGCATTTGGTTAGACACAATACAACAAACTACACCAGTAATTGCTCCCGAACAATTTCATATTGTCCTTGACGCAGGACACGGTGGTTTAGATAACGGAGCAAGTATTGATTGCGTCAGCGAAGCCGTCATCAATCTGCAAATTGTCAAAGTTTTAGAACAAGAACTACGCAACCGTGGCTGTGCCGTTTCGTTAACACGTGTTGACAGCGAGAGTTTAAATTCACCGTACGCCAGAAACAAAAAAGTGGACGATATGGCAAAGCGTCGAGCCAAAATTAAAGACCTCCAACCAGATTTAGTTATTTCAATTCACCAAAATACTTATCCTTTAACCTCGGTAAATGGCTTACAATGTTTCTATGCGAACGAAACACCAGGCAGTCAAGATTATGCAACAGCGATACAAACACAGTTCAATCAAAGCAATCTTCCCTTTAAGAAAAAACCTAAACCGACAGATTTTAATCTCGTGGAACACTCCCCATGCCCAGCCGTATTGATTGAATGTGGTTTTCTAACTAATCCACGAGAACGTAAATTATTGCAATCACCAAATTACCAGCAAATATTGGCTTATCATATTACAACAGCTGTTCTTTGTGAATACGAACGACAACAAACTGCACAAGTTTAACTATTACTGCGTATGCTAGAAATAGGAGGTACAGAAGATGTGTAAACAATGTCCAACTGTTGGCGAATTCATTTGTGGTATTTTACGCTGTGGCCGTTGTTGTAACACTTGCGAAAAAGAATGGAAACCTTGTGAAAACAAGAGTGACTGCAAATGCGAAAACAAGTGCGAAAACAAATGCGAAAACAAATGCGAACGTGTAGAAAAAATCTATGAATGTGTTTGCCAAGAAAAAAAACAACCTACTCCTTGTCATAAAACTGACAAAGATTGTGGTTGCTCGGATTGTGGTTGTAAATTTTTCTAATCTGTGAATAGATTTGTCTTGTGCGATAAATACTATTGCAGGAGGCAAAAATGCAAACATTTACAACTCAATCTCACCAAAGAAATTACCAAGGAAATGTCGTGGTCGCAACTCCTGAATACCAGGCACGTTTAAAAAAGAAACGAAAGAAAATATTTTCTGGAATTACGACTGCTATTATGGCACTTGCTGTTGTTATAACAGGCAGTTTACTCGGCGCCACGACAGTACATAATCAACAACTAAAACACCAAGTTAAAGATTTACAAATACAAACATCACAAGTCAATGCTGTAACAGAAGATAATACTGCCAGTGAAAAAGTTTCACAGCCAATGACATTAGAAATGAAACACGATGAAAACCCTGAACCAAAAGAAACAAAAACAGCCGACAATTCACAACGTCGACTGCATCATTTAAAAAAAGTAAAACCGTTACCCGTTACTGAATAAAATTAAACTAAAACACGGTCGTGCATCTTATCACCAGTGATTTCAATCACACGAGTTGCAACTGTATCGATAATTTCTTCGTCACTGGTATAAAATAACATTACGGCCTTGCTACGAATCATACCTTGGTTCAAGGCTGTAATACTTTCCAAATCCAAGTGATTAGTTGGTTCGTTAAAGATTAAAAGATTTCCCTGCTCTAACATTGTTTTTGCTAACATACAACGCACTCTTTCACCACCAGACAAAACATCGGCTTTTTTCAAAGCTTCTTCACCAGAGAATAACATACGCCCTAACCAACTACGAATGAAAGTTTCATTTGTATCTTGCGAATATTGTTTAAGCCAATCTAACAAATTTAAATTAACACCTTCAAAATAAGAACGATAATCTGCTGGCAAATATGAAGTCGTAATAGTCTTGCCGATAGTTACTGTACCACTATCGGCTTTTTCTAAGCCCATAATAACATTAAACAATTTATCCATACGGACACTTTTATCGGTTAAGAAAGCAACTTTTTCGCCCTTGTTAATACGGAACGAAACGTTACGAAAGAAACCATTGACGGTTAAATTCTCAACAGCCAAAATTTCATTACCTGGCTCACGAGCGCATTCAAAATTGATATATGGATATTTACGTGAAGATGGTTTAATATCTTCAATCGTGAGTTTTTCTAATTCTTTTTTACGGCTGGTTGCTTGACGTGATTTACTTGCATTCGCCGAGAAACGAGCAATAAAATCTTTTAATTCTTGTGCACGAGCTTCGGCTTTTTTATTTGCTTCTTTTTGTTGTTTTAATAGCAACTGACTGGTTTCATACCAGAAGTCATAGTTACCAACAAACATATTGATTTGATTAAAGTCAACATCACAAATGTGTGTACAAACTTGGTTCAAGAAGTGACGATTGTGCGACACAATAATAGTAATATTTTTGAAATCCAACAAGAATTCTTCGAGCCAATGTGTACCAGCCAAATCCAAGTTGTTTGTCGGTTCATCTAGAATCAAAATATCTGGATTACCAAACAAAGCACGTGCCAACAAAGCCTTAACTTTGATTTTCGCATCCAAATCTTTCATTTTTTGGTCGTGGAATTCTTCGCTGACACCCAAACCGGACAACATAATACGAGCATTACTTTCAGCATCCCATCCATCTAATTCGGCAAATTCAGCTTCCAAAGCACCTAACTCATTTCCCTGTTCTTCGGTCATTTCGGGCAACGCATAATACTTTTCTTTTAAAGCAATAATTTCTGCCAAACGTTGATGACCACCAATCACAGTGTTAACAACGGTCAATTCGTCAAAGGCATTTTGGTTTTGCGCTAAAGTAGAAATACGTTTATTCTTACCAACAACAACTTCACCTTTATTCGGAGTAATTTCGCCAGATAAAATTTTCAAAAAAGTTGATTTACCTGCCCCATTTGCTCCAATAATGCCATAACATTCACCCGGTAAAAATTTCAAATTAACGTCTTTAAATAAAACACGTTTTCCATATTGCAAAGATACATTTACTACTTGAATCATATTTGGTAGTATATCACATTCTGGACCGAATTGAAACGTTATTTTATTAACTTAATTAAGTTACGCTTTCTTACGTGCTTTTGCAATCACAGCAAAAGTTACAATACCAATACCAACTACACCAACCACACAAACACCAATAAATAATGCTTTCATCCAATCTTCATTAAACCATTTATTGTTCACATAAACTACTGTATCAATATCTTTAATGTTTAAGTGGATTGCTGGACGAACACCAGCCATTTGTTTTACTGGACGATAAACAAAACAATTTTCGTATGGTTTTTCTTCAACACCTTCTTCGCTTACACGGTCATTACTAATACACATTACATAATGACTTTCTTGACTATCTGGTGTACGTAACCACGCACGACCAGCATTATTTGTATTATCTGTCCATTTCAAGAAATTTTCTTTTACTTTCCAAGTGCTAATAAGTTCAACAATTGATGGTAACCATAAAACAGCATCTGTTCCCAAACCATATTTAGCTGTTAATTTGCTTGTTGCTGATTCAACTGTAACATTATTGATATCGCTTTTACTGTACGCAAGTTGCGCAACAGTCATTGTTGTTTGAACTTCGTTTGTTCCAATCACACTACCACGAACAACTTTGTCTTTGTATTTTGCGTAGTCTTTATTATTAAGCATTTTTTCTGATTCAGATTCTAAAAATTTATTGACAGCACTGCGACCAAGTTTCACAACACCATCATCGCTTTGCCAATCAGTATTTGTGTAACCGTTTGACCAAATATTAGTAGTAATCACACCATCAACAATATCGTGATGTTTACCATCACCTGCCCAAGTTGTTTCGTTAAAAATTGCACCTGTATATGGATCAGCCATATAAAAAGTTGCAACGTTTTGGTCTTCGTTTACAAAAACAACACGCCAATCATAACCGAAGAAATTAAATACCTTACCACTGGTAACAGCAGCAATTAAATCGTCCTTACGGAAATTATAATTTCCTGCTTCATCAAATAAGGCATCACCTTTTAATTTTCCATCATTATTGCTTGCAGTAAGTACCTGCTTTGCTTGTGCTTGGAATTGCAAAGCTGGAACAGTTGCACAGCCACAAACAAACAATGCCAAACATACTAATAAAAAACTGTAAAATAAATTTTTAATTTTCATATTTTGATTTCCCCTTTCGACTATATGATAGCCTAAAAAAGGGGGAAAAGTCAATCCCCCTGTTTAATTTTTTTCAACATTTTTTGTTCAGCCTTACTTAATCGAGAATTTTCAAATGATTTAACTTTGACTGGTGTAACACCATCGCCATTTGCAACGGCCTTTTTTCTTACAGGCATTTGGTCAAAAGCTGATTGTGACGCTGTAATTCCTTGTGTACCTTCGGCAATTCCAAAAATGCGTTTTGCCACAGACTGTACAAACTCTTCCGAACTCAAAGCCCCCATTGCTTGTTCCAAATCAGCTTTCTGATAAGGGTCATCGGCTTTAAATTCTGTATTTTCAAGAAATGCTTTCGCACGGTCTTTTGCATACTGCTTACGTAAAAACTCTACTTCGGCTTCGGCAGTACGTTCGGCAATATTTTGTGTAGATATCTTACGTGCTTCGTCATGTATTTTTAAACGTTGAGTTAGTTTGTCCATACCTATGATTAACAACCATAGGATAACTAAACCAGCAATGCCCAAAAAAAGCCATAACCAATCCATACCAATAACTTAACGTGAAAATAAAATTTTGACAACTTATTTTACAGGTTGTTCGTTTTCAACAATAGCAACTTTAGTTTTCTTATCACGACAGAAAATTGCGTAGAAAGCTGGAACAACAAGCAAAGTAGTAATTGTACCAAATAACAAACCACCGATTGAAACTACAGCCAATGGTTGCATCAACGCACCACTACCACCTGGATTAAAGAAAGACCAACCAAACGCCATCGGCACCATTGCTAAAATTGTGGTCAATGCTGTCATAAAGATTGGACGTAAACGAGTACGTACCGAAGCAACTAACGCTTCTTTCACCGACAAACCGTCACGACGTGCTTGGTTGGCATAGTCAACAGCTAAGATACCATTGTTAATGACAACACCCATCAAAATTAAACAACCAATCAACGCTGGAAGTGACAAAGGCATATTGCACATTGCTAACAAGATGAAAGCGCCAGTGAAACCTAACGGAACACAAATCAAAATAATAAATGGCATCAAGAATGATTGGAAAATTGCCACCATTACTAAATAAATCAATAAGAAACCAACCAACAAAGCCATACCCATTGAGGAATATGTTTCGGTCATTTGTTCTTCAAAGCCATTATCCAAAATTGAAACTGACTTATCTTTGAAGTCGTCACTGTTCATCAATTCGTCTAAGTATTGATTCAAAGTGGACTGAATTTTAGTTGTATCAGCACTCGGATTAGCTTTGATTGAAATGGTTGCAGCATAACGACCGTTACTTTTTACAATCTTCACACCTTTGTTTTGGTCATAGATAACGGCACGGATACCAAGTTCATCCATCTTATCGGCAAACTTATTTTCCAAAGCCACACTAAAATCATCAAGCACACCACAAGCAACTTCGTAAGCCGTTTCTGTTGCATTGGCACGCGCATCAACTGTCAAAGTAACCGAAACTTCATTTGCCATTAGACCACTTGCCATAGAAGATGTTGCCACGTCAAAATCTGCAAAATAATTATTTTCATAATTTTGCAAAGCATTATAAAGTTTTTCACTTGCTTGGTCGGTTGTCAGACTACGGTCGTCTTTTAATTTAACTTCCATTGTAATTGAAGCAACACCACCAGATAATACGTTCGCACCTGAATCATAGGCAATCACACATTTTTCAATATCATTACCTAAAACATCCATTACTTCATTGTATAAAGGTTGCGCTAAATCCTTTTCAGTATTCTTATCAGCCACTTTGTTACCTGCAACTAATTTACCGTCAGTTGTTAAAGCAGCCGAAATGCTCAAAGTTCCTTCGTCGGTTGATGGCATTAAAATGAAGCCATTGACCAACAATAAGCAAGCCGAACCAATAAACAAAACAAAAGCCAAAACAACAGTTAACCATTTTTTGTTAATGGCAAAGCGCACAGTCTTTTCAAAAACTCGACCGGCTTTTTCACAGAAACTACTCCACCCGGTACACATTTTTTGCCAAAAGTTTGGTTTCTTATTTGCAACAACAACTTTCTCTTGTTTGGGATTGATTTTGAAAGTTGATACAATTGATGGCAAGAACATAACAGCCACCACAAAGGAACAAATCAAAGATAAAATCACAACCCAAACCAAGTCGATGAAGATTTCCATCATCATACCTTCCAAGAAAAACATTGGGAAGAAAACGCAGATGGTGGTCAAAGTTGAAGCCAACATCGCCATCATAATTTGTGACGCACCCTTAACACACGCATCCTTCAGCGACATACCTTTGTTACGTAAACGGAAAATATTTTCCAATACGACAACCGAATTATCAACCAACATACCAACAGCCAAAGCTAAACCAGCCATTGAAATGATGTTTAAATTGATTCCCATAAAATACATTGCAACAAAAGTTCCAACCAAAGCCAACGGGATTGAAATACCAATTGCTAAAGTCATTTTGATTGAACGCAAGAACAAGAACAAAACGATTAAAGCTAAAACACCACCAACAATTAAGTTTTCACCGACCGAACCAATTGATTCGTTAATGTAATCGCCTTGACTACTGATAATATCGTAAGTAAAGTTTGGATTTTCAGCTTTCAATTTTTCCAAAGTCACAATTACATTCGCACAAACTTCGGTTGTTACAGCATTACTGCTCTTTTGAATCGCAATACTGTAAGTATTAACTAAACCGTCTTTAGAACTTTGCCAAGCTTGGTCTTGGTTGGTCATACTGCTGTCAATGTTCGATGAAACCGTACCAACACCAACCGTTGTCGAAATTTTATTCAAAACTTCATTTTCCAACCATTCTTGCTTTTTATCATCATCAGTTTCACCTTCGTAAGCCACAGTCACGTTCATTACAGCCAACAACGATGGGTCAATTTTCAAAATAGTTTTGTTAAATTTTGTTCCATAAGCCACAGTATCGTCCAAAGCCATATTTTCAAAAGCCAAAGACAATGCCGTTAAATCCACGGTCGCATCGCTGTTGTATTCCAAAGTCAACATCACCAAACCAAACTGGAACATTGTCGTACTACTGGTGTTTTTAATACCATTCACACCAGACAAAGCCAACAAAGCTTCATCAGTCAAAACTTCCAATTGACGGTCGTTCGGCATTACCGAAGCCAAGATTTCTTGTGGAGTACCTTCGGTTTGTATATTTAATAAGTAGTGTTTTAAAACCAAGTTCTCGGGATTGATACTGGTCGACTCAATTTGACCTGCTAAAAAAAGCATCATTTCGTTAACATCACCAGCCAATACCATCCCCGTAGCATCATCAGTATAACGGTCTTCGTTTTCCACTGCTTTTTTTGCACGGTCAACGACATCTGCTAACTTTTCGTTGTACTGCTCCATTAAGTAAGATTCGTTCGGGTTAAGCACCACCACGGCGTATGGCAAGTTCATTGACGGGAACAAATCCACCGACATTTTAGAGAACGCAAATACGCCCAAAACGATAATTGCCATAATACAAACAAAAACGGTGTACGGTTTATGTACACCGACTTTTGCCAGCCAATTATCTTGAATATTTTTGTCTAATTGATCTTGATTTTTTTCCATAAGTACTTATTATGTACCTAGTTGGAATTTTTGTCAATGACGCTCGTACAAAATTCTTACAAAGCTTTTTTCAAAATGAATGCACCATCGTGATAGAAATTATTATTTGACAAATATGCCTTGCAATAATAATTTTCGCCGTCCGTCCAAACACTATAACCATAGAAACTCGGTGAACCAACCCAGGTTACGCGTTCCCAGGTATGTGTTTCCAAGTTAAGTTTAGCCTGTGTGGAACCATTGGAATAATAGTAATCATCGCCATACTGCCAAATGTATTCGCCGTAAATGTAATTGGAACCACTCCAACTCATAATTTCCCATGAATTTGTTTCGGTATCAAGTACATAGTGTTCACTGCCATTAGAATAATATATATCAACACCATCACTCCAAATATTTCTCGCATTTAAACTTTTGTTTGTTGGAACATACCAATCAAAATTCACATTTTCCCAGGTGTTATTTTCTTTTAAGATATATCGGTCTGAATAATAAGAGTAATAATAATTTTCGCCGTCCGTCCAAATACGATTACCACCAAAACTCGTTAATCCGTTCCAGGTCATTACTTCCCAGGTGTTATTTTCTTTTAAGATATAGTGGTTTGAACCACTGGAATAATATGTGTTTGCACCGTCCGTCCAAATACATCTACCATCAAACCACGTTAATCCGTTCCAGGTTACGCTTTCCCAGGTGTTGTTGTCTTTTAAGATATAGTGGTCTGAATTTTTGGAATAATAATAATTTTCGCCGTCCGTCCAAATATCTCTATACGAAGGGTTAAAGCTTTCACGCAAGACGAATTTATGTGCTTCCCAGGTGTTGTTTTCTTTTAAGATATATTGTTGTGAATTATATGAATAATATGTGTTTGTGCCGTCCGTCCAAATATCTCTACCACCAAAACTCGTTAATCCGTTCCAGGTTACTTTTTCCCAGGTGTTATTTTCTTTTAAGATATACTGGCCTTCACCACTGGAACAATAATAATTTTCGCCGTCCGTCCAAACACTATAACCATAAAAACTCGTTAATCCGTTCCAGGTTACTTTTTCCCAGGTGTTGTTGTCTTTTAAGATATATTGGACTCCACCACTGGATTGATAATAATTTTCGCCGTCCGTCCAAATACGATTACCAACAAAACTCGTTAATCCGTTCCAGGTTACTTTTTCCCAGGTGTTGTTGTCTTTTAAGATATAGTGGCCTGAACTTTCGGAACAATAATAATTTTCGCCGTCCGTCCAAACATTATTACCATAAAAATTCGTTACGTTCCAGGTTACTTTTTCCCAGGTGTGGTTTTCTTTTAAGATATAGTAGATTGAATCAACGGAATAATGATAATTTTCGCCATCCGTCCAAATATATTCACCACTAAAACTCGTTAATCCGTTCCAGGTCATTACTTCCCAGGTGTTGTTGTCTTTTAAGATATATTGATCGTAACCACTGGAATAATATGTGTTTGCACCGTCCGTCCAAACATATCTACCATTAGATGGATTAACTTTGGACAAAGATACAGCATGATCTGTTTCTATTTCTTCCCAGGTATGATTTGCTTTCAAAATATATTTCGTTGAACCATCGGAATAATAATAGTTGTCACCTTCCTGCAAAATGTTGTAACCATAAAAATTAGTTAAGCCATTCCATTGCATTGGTCGCCAAGTATTATTTTCTTTATCCAAGATGTATTGAGTATCTTCATTTGAATAATAGGTATTCACGCCATCGTTCCAAATATACATACTATCCAAACTATTTTGATCACTAAGTCGACTATAAACACAAAATGGTACTTTACTCCATGTCTGTGTGTCAATGTCTAATGAATACTGGTTACCATTGTAAGAACAATAATATTCTCCGTCGTTAACCCAAATATTTGAGCCACTAAAACTGGTTACTTCGCCGTTCCATGTGGTTGATGTCCAGGTATTATTTGCTTTGTCCAAAACATATTGGTCACTGCCATTTGAATAATAGGTTTTATCTTCACAATTCCAAATATAATCACCATTGAAGTTGACAAAGTCACCGTCCCAAGTTTTTTCGTTCCACGTTTGTGTGGCAACATCAAGTTTATATTGGTCCGAACCAGAAGAATAGTAATATTCTACACCATCAGTCCAAACATAGTCTGAATTAAAATAGACATTTTCCAAGCCTTTCCAAGTCATTGCTGCCCAATCACGGTCACGCATATCAACCACAAATTTAGTATTTTCTTCAACCGAAGTTGTTCGCAAACTGTCACCTGCGCCGTTCAATTTCCAGCCATTATAAAATTGTGTAGCATTATCATCAATAACCGGCAAATTAAATTCTTTGTTCTTTTGGACAATTTGCAAACGCCAAATGGCATCGTTAACTTCATAAGTAACGATTGCTGCGTGTTCGTCTAAATTGTCAATGGTATTTTGCAAATCATCGACAATTTTATTTAACTCCTCATTTTCGTTGGTTAACTTGTCGTTTTCGTCCGTCAAGTTTTCGTTTTCATTGGTCAACTTATCGTTACGGATTGTCAAACCACTGTTTGAGAAACCAAAACTAAGCGCAAACAATGTCGATATCGACGCTACAACGACCGAAATGAAAAGCATTAAAATTCGAAACAATTTATTATTCATTTGTTCTCCTTTTGTATAGTCCCAGCATTAGTATGTGGCACTACTACTAAACTTATAATAGAAAAAAAAAAAAAAAAAATCAAGCGATTTTCATTCATATACAAAAACACATTAAAAAAGTCCGCACCAACGGACTTCTTTTTTATAAGTTTTTATTTTTTTATTTTGACTTAGTTGTCTTTTTGGTTGGTTCGGATTGGCTCAATGTTTCTTTAATCGAAGTAAACAAAGTCGCAACATTTGCTAAATCATTTGGCACGATAATTTTGGTCGCTTCGCCATTTGCCATAACTTTTAAGGCTTCGTAACCTTGCAAAGTTAAGTAAGCAGCATCAGGTTTTGCTTCCATAATTTTTTCGATTGCACACTTTTGACCTTCGGCTTCGGTAAGCAATGCGATTTTACGTGCTTCGGCTTTCAAGATTTCAGCTTCTTTTTCACCTTCGGCAACCAAGATTTTACTACGCTTTTCACCTTCGGCTAACAAAATGTTTTCACGACGTTCACGTTCAGCACGCATTTGTTTTTCCATACTTTCTTGAATTGCGGCTGGTGGTAAAATGTTTTTCAATTCAACACGATTAACTTTAATACCCCAAGGGTCAGTTGCTGTGTCAATAATTTCACGCATTTTGGTATTAACGGTATCACGACTGCTTAAAGTTTCGTCTAATTCCAATTCACCAACAATATTACGTAAAGTCGTTGCTGTCAAGTTTTCGATTGCCGACATTGGACGTTCAATACCATAACTGTACAATTTTGGGTCAACAATTTGGAAGAAAACAACGCTGTCGATTTGCATCGTAACATTATCTTTAGTAATTACAGGTTGTGGACGGAAATCAGCAACTTGTTCCTTCAAAGAAATCATCGGCAATGCACGGTCAATGAAAGGCATAATAAAACGTAGTCCCGTTCCCAAAGTACGGTGGTACTTACCTAAACGTTCGACAATCACAGCAGTTCCCTGCTTGACGATACGGATTGAAAGCGCCAAAATTACGACTAAGGCAACACCAATCACAATAATTGCAATAATCCAAGGTTCCATATTTATTTTTTTTATTCTCCTTTTATTTTAATTATGTTTTTTATTTACTGGTTGTTTCTTTATCAGTCTTTGCCGTGTCAACTGGTTGAACAATCATCTTGTTACCTTCCACACGTTCAATTGTCACAAAATCATCTTTCTTCAATTCAGCATCGCAAACAGCAGTCCAAACGACATCATTGATTTTGATAGAAGATTTACCTTCAACAACATCGGCCAACAAACGAACTTTCTTACCAAAATATTGGTCAACATTAGTTGAAATTGCTGGCTTCTTTAAAAACTTTTTTACTAAAGGGCGTGTTCCAATAATTGCGACAATTGCCACAATGAAGAAAGTTAAAATTTGCCAAACTAATTCAACCTCACAAGCTGCCAAAATTAAGGCAATAATTGCAGCCAACGAAAAGCAACAAGAGAAAAAATCTACCGTGAAAAATTCTAATAATAGTGTCGCAGCAATTACGACTGACCAAATAATAATCATCATTGTTGTTGTCATCTTTATATTGTATCAAAAATTATTTTCTTTTGTCCACTTTTTTGTCCACTTTTTTTTGCAAAGCGCTGATACGCTCACGGTACTGAATCGCTAATTCAAAGTTTAAATTCTGACTGGCAGCATTCATCAATTCCGTCAACTGTTCAATTGTCAACTCATCTTGAACAGCCGAATTTTCGCCCTGCTCTTTTTGTGTAATATACAAA
>JAZSAE010000018.1:0-7681 GCA_045601705.1 Clostridia bacterium
TTCTTATCTAACGAAGTTGCTTCTTATATCGCTGAATATTCTAACAAAGTTAACGAAAACATTCGTGATATGGAAGGTCATTTAGTGAAAATTATTGTCTATGCAGAATTAAATGGGCACACGATTCCTACTATCGAAGATTGTGCCGCCGCTTTGGCAGATAATTCTGGAAATGAAGAAAATGCTCGTGTAGGCGATACGGCAGCACGTGTAATCGCAACATCGGCTGCTTACTTTAATGTAACACCTGATGAAATCACTGGTAAACGTCGTACCGAAAAATTAGCAGATGCTCGTATGGTTACGGCTTACTTATTAACGGAACGTTTGAAAGGTGTACCTTTGACCGAAATTGGTGAAATTCTTGGTGGTCGCACTTACGCTTCTGTTATTTATTCACGTGATAAAATTGCTAACTTAATGAATACTGACCACAAATTAAAAAGCGCTGTGGAAGATATTTTAAAACAATTAAACGAGTAAGTACTTCTATATATATAGGAAATACGTTGAACGTAATGTCATAATTTGTCGAAATTTGTAAAACGATTTTGGTTGGTACGTGGTTACCTTTCCTTTATAATGTAAGTATGAAAAAAACACAAGAAGTACACGATAGTACACATCCGGATTTTGTCATTGATTTTTTACAAACGATAATGCGCACAGAAATTAGCAATCCGGTCAGTCGCCGTGGAAAAAGCTTATTGATTAGTTTATCTGACCACACAATGGCGATTGTTAATGCACCCAAAGTGGATCGGGAAACACTGCCCCCAACCCAAACCGAAGCCAAAGTGCAAAACATTGCTACGTTACGCTATGTGATGCAACACGACTACGGTTACGGCGAAGAAGGTCGCACAACTTTAAATAAATTAGAACTGCATAATTTAGATGAATGTCGTACTTATATAGAAGACGCTGTTAGTAGTCAGTTAAATGCTTATTTTACAAATTATTTAATTGAATTCTTTAATGGCGAGAAGTTTTTATTGTCTGTCGAATTAAAGCAATAGACACTACCCCAAAATTCCGTTATAATTAAAGTATGAAATTTATTTGTGATGGCGAAGATTTAAAAAGCGCTGTGGCAACAGTAGCGCACGGAACGAACAGTAAAACGATTAACCAAATTTTAGAAGGTATTAAAATTGTGGCAGAAGGTAACACAGTTACTTTCTTTGCGACTGATTTAGAATTATATATTCGTAAAACAATCCACGCTGATGTAAAACAAGACGGTTGTGCTTTATTACCAGGTAAATTATTTTGTGAATACATTAGTAAAATCGGCAAAGGTCAAATTACTTTCACCAGCAGCGACACTTCGGCTGTAATTGAACACGGCGAAGGCAATGATGGTAACTTCTCTTGTATGCCAGTGGCAGAATATCCAGATTTAATCAACTTAGAAGCAAAACCATTATTCTTTTTAAAGAGTGGTGATTTACGTGAAATTATTAACAAAACAACACCATTCACAGCACAAGACAATGCTCGTCCAGTTTTACGTGGTGCTTTATTTGATGTTGATGCAAACAATAACACCATTACAGCAGTTGCTTTGGACGGTTTCCGTTTAGCACGCATCATTAAACCTTTAGTACGTCCAACGGGTTCGGCAAAATTGATTATTCCTTGCCGTGCTTTGGAAGAAATGCGTCGTATGTTAATTGATGACAAAGAAGAAATCGGTTTAATCGTGGACAAAAAATTTGTTCAAATTAGTATTGGCAGTACGGTTTTTGCTTCACGTTTAATTGATGGTGATTTTGTGAACTATCGCCAAATTATTCCAACAGAATTTAATTCTAATGTAGTTGTGGAAACTGCTCCATTATTAGCTTCGGTTGGTCGTGCTGGTTTGTTAGCTGGCTCGAACAAAATTAACTTATTAACCATTACGACAGCCGACAAGAGTTTGGAACTTTACGCAAACAACGATAAAGGTCAAATCAACGAACGTGTACCAGCTAATTTAGATGGTACTAACATCAAAATTGCCTTTAATTCGAAATATATGTTCGATGCTTTGAATACCATTGATGATGAATTTGTAAAATTATCATTTACTACCCCATTAGCACCCTGTGTGATTACCAGTGCTAAACGTGGTGATTATTTATTCTTAGTTTTACCTGTGAGGTTAGGTTAATGAATTTTCAAAGTTGTAATGCAATCAATCAAAGTTTTACTGTAACCGATGATGGCATTATTGCTTGTATGCTTACCGAAAAGTTGGTTAAGAATTCCCTGCAAAGAGCTTATATTTTTACGAATTTATTTTTTTACGATATCGTAATGCGTGAAATTGAAAAATTGTGTACTAAAATTAAAAAAGCACACGAAATCGTCGTTCGTTCTTCAGATTTTGCACCAGATGATGTCGATAGAATTTTCCCAAATGTTTCAGCACGTTTTCAATCCGAGTTAGGTAATAATTCCTTAGATCCACTCATCAAAAGTGAATTAGGTAAAATTAAACCAACAATGATGTTAACCTTGACTAAAGATGAACAAAAGAAGATTGACCAAATGAAATCTTCTATCTTTAACACTGAAGTAAGTAAGTTTAAAAAAGCACTGATTATCACACAAGATAATAAAGGTAAACCTTACGAAATTTCACTTTCGGAAAAGTATGTAAATAATTTACCCGAGCGTTCACGTCGTTTCTTAAAACCAACCATCAAAATGTTGGCTTATATGGACGGCTTACAATTTGCAACATTTGAAATTTCACCAACCTATAAAATTACTTACACGTGGTCAAATAACCACAATACTTTTGAAGAAGAACCTTTAAAAGATGCTATCAAAGCCATTATGACACCAGGTGGCGACACTGACGAACAACCAAGTGAATTTTAATCGCCGATAAACCATTGCCGAAAGGTGTAAAAATATTATATACTGAATTTATGCTCGACATAAATTTAATCCGTAGTAACCCGACTTGGGTACAACAACAACTGGCAAAACGTGGCTGTCAAGTTGACTTTAACAGTGTTATTGAATTTGACAATACACGTCGTAATTTAATCCAACGTAACGAAGCACGTCGCCAAAAACGTAACGAAAACAGCGCAATTATTGCAAAGTTAAAAAAAGAAGGAAAAGACGCAAGTAAACAAATTGCCGAGATGAAAGCAATCGGTGATAAGATTACAAACGGCGATGTTGAATTAAATAAAATTAATGATAAGATTTTTGAAATACTTTCGGCTTTACCCAATATTCCCTTACCTGAAGTTGTGGCAGGTGGCAAAGAAAATAATCGTGTCATTGCGACTTTTGGTAAAAAACCTGAACTTGATTTTAAATGGCAAGACCACGTTAGTTTAGCAACCAGTTTAGGTTTAATTGATTACGAACGTGGCGCAAAATTAAGTGGCGCAAAAACTTGGGTTTATACCGGCGCAGGCGCAATGTTAGAATGGGCTTTATTGAATTACTTTATCGATTTCCATATTGCAAATGGTTATAAATTCATTATGCCACCACATTTATTAAACTGGGACAGTGGTTATGCTGCTGGTCAATTTCCTAAATTTGTCGACGATGTTTTTATTACCAATTTTGATAAAGACCCAAAGAAAAGTAAATTCTTATTACCGACGGCCGAAACAGCTTTATTAAACTTACATCGTGATGAAATTGTAAACAATGCACAAATGCCATTAAAATATTTCAGTTATACTCCCTGCTACCGTAAAGAAGCAGGTTCTTACCGTACCGATGAACGTGGTATGATTCGTGGTTATCAATTTAATAAAGTTGAAATGTTTGTTTATTGTTTACCAGAACACAGTCCACAATTCTTCGAAGAATTAGTCCGTAATGGTCAAAAATTACTCGAAGGTTTAGGTCTTCATTTCCAAACTACAGCATTGGCTGCTGGTGATTGTTCGGCAAGTATGGCAAAGACTTATGACTTGGAAGTTTTCATTCCTTCAATGAAAGGTTACAAAGAAGTTTCTTCAGTTTCTAATGCAACCGATTATCAAGCACGTCGTGCGAACATTCGTACGAAAGACGCTGATGGTAAAACAATTTTATTACACACCTTAAACGGTTCAGGTTTAGCAACTTCTCGTTTAATTCCAGCAATTTTAGAACAATACCAAAACGCTGACGGTAGCGTTAATATTCCAGTAGCTTTACATAAATATATGCACGGTATTACCGTCTTAAAAAAGAAGTAAGGAGTAGCTTAAATGACAACAAAAACAACCGACAAAGTTTCAATTGATACAATTATTGCAATGTGTAAAAACCGTGGCTTTGTCTTTCAAGGTTCGGAAATTTACGATGGTTTAGCAAATACCTGGGACTACGGTCCGTTAGGTGTTGAATTAAAAAATCACATCAAACAATTATGGTGGCGAGAGTTTGTAACCACTAACGATAACAGTGTTGGTTTAGATGGTGGTATCTTAATGAATCGCAACGTTTGGGTTGCCAGTGGTCACGTTGGTGGCTTCTCTGACCCTTTAATGGATTGTAAAGATTGCCAAACGCGTACACGTGCCGATAAATTGATTGAAAGCCACGATGACAAAATTAACGCTGATGGTTGGACGAATGAAGCTTTAGAAAAATACATTCAAGAACATCATTTAGTTTGTCCAAAGTGTGGAAAATTTAATTGGACACCCATTCGCCAGTTTAACTTAATGTTTGAAACACACCGTGGCGTTACGCAAAATAATGCTGACCAAATTTTCTTACGTCCGGAAACAGCACAAAGCGAGTTTATTAACTTTGTTAATGTTCAACGTAGTATGCGTTTAAAAGTTCCTTTTGGTATTGGACAAATTGGTAAAGCTTTCCGTAATGAAATTACACCGGGTAATTTTATTTTCCGTACGGTCGAATTTGAACAAATGGAACACCAACTTTTCTGCCACGCTGACGAAGCAATGGCACTTTACGAAAAATATAAACAAAAAATTTGGAATTTTGTGACCAATACTTTAGGTATTCGCGCCGAAAATTTACGTTTTCACGACCACGAAAAATTAGTCTTTTATGCAAAGGCTGCTTGCGATATGGAATATAACTTCCCTTTCGGTTGGGGTGAATTAAACGGAACACACCACCGTGGTGTACACGATTTAACTAACCACCAAAACTTATCAAAAAAATCGATGGAATATCTTGACCCAATAACGAACCAAAAATATATTCCCACTGTCATTGAAAGTTCACAAGGTTTGGAACGTTTATTCTTGGCTATTTTATGTGATGCTTATCAAACCGAAACTTTACCAGATGGTGATACTCGTGTCGTGTTAAAATTAAATCCAGCCTTAGCACCATACCAAATTTGCGTCTTACCTTTACAAAAGAAAGGTTTAACCGAAACAGCAACAAAACTTTACCGTGATTTACAACAAAATTTTACCGTAACTTATGATGATGCTGGTTCAATCGGTAAACGTTATCGCCGTCAAGACGAAATCGGTACTCCCCTTTGTCTTACTGTTGATTATGATACTTTAAATGATGGCGCAGTTACTATTCGTAATCGTGATACAATGCAACAAGAACGTGTTAAAATTGAAGATTTATTAACAAAAGTTACTTACATACTTACATCCTATAATAAGAAAAAAAATATTTTATAAATAACTTGTGTGGTGTGTGTTGGTTAAGTAAAAAAGAGTAACCGTAATTGATGGTTACTTTTTTTATTTCAACAAATAAATAAGTTAATGTCTGGATTTGACGAAAACCGTAAATCAGGATAAGATTATTTATGGAAAAATTAAACCAAAGAATTGTTGTGATTGAAGGTCCAAGTGGTGCTGGTAAAGATACAATTATTAAAACATTAGTAAAAAAATATCCTGACCGTTTTGCAAAGTTAGTTTCGGTTGCTACACGTGCAATGCGTCCAAATGAAAGTCAAGGTAATCCTTATCATTTTGTCAGTAATGAAGAATTTGACCAAATGGTAGCCAGTGGTGATATTTTTGAATACACGATACGGCACGGTGAAAAACGTGGAATGAGTGAAAAATATATCCAAGAGTTATTTACACAAAATAAGATTCCGTTAAAAGATTGTAATTTAATCGGCGTAAATGCTTTGAAATCACGTTTTCAAGATGTTGTAACAATTTTTATTACAGCCGATAAAAATGAAATAGAACAACGTTTACACCGTCGTGGTGATGCTTTAAAAGATATTGAAGCAAGAATGGCTGATTATGATGAGTGTATAAAGGAAGCTGAGCACTTCGACCACGTGATTATGAACGACGATTTGGAAAAAACAATAGACAAAATATTGCAAATTATTTATACTTGACGTTATGGAAAGTACAAATAAAAAGGAAATTAAAATCATTTGCACGATTGGTCCTGCAAGTGAAAACAAGGAAACCTTAAAAGGTTTAATTGATGCTGGAATGTCAATTGCTCGTTGTAATTTCAGCCACGGAACCCATGAAGAACATGGCCGTAAATTCGCATTAGTGCGTGAATTAAATAAAGAATATGGTTACGATGTAAAAATTGCATTGGATACTAAAGGACCAGACATTCGTTTAGGCGATTTTGAAAATGGTTCAGTTGTTGTAAATAAAGGTGATTTATTCTCTTTATTCTGTGATGACCGTATTGGTAATCAACAAGGTATTTCTGTTACCTATAAAAACTTATACCAAGATTTGAAAGCTGGTGACCCAGTAATGTTCTGCAGTGGTTTAGTTGTTGGTAAAGTTAAAGAAATTAAAGGTAAAGAAATTGTTGTTGAAATTGAAGTTGGTGGAAAATTATCAAACCACAAATGTGTTAACTTCCCTGGCGTTGATGTAAAATTACCATTCTTAAGTCCTGCTGATTTGGAAGATTTAAAATATGGTGTAGAACAAAAAGTTGACTTCATCATGGCTTCATTCTTGAATAAAGTTGAAGATTTACGTGAATTGCGTAAAATCATTGGTGATATTCCTGTTATTGCTAAAATTGAAAGCGCTGAAGGTGTTAAAAATATGGAAGCAATTATTAAGGAATCTGATGCTGTTATGGTTGCTCGTGGTGGTTTGGGTGATAACAATCCATTAGAACAATTACCAACTATTCAAAAAGAAATGATTAAGATTGCAAACAGAGAAAATAAATTTGTTATTGTTGCAACCGAAATGATGTTGAATATGTGTGAAAAACCACGTCCAAGCCGTGCTGAAGTTTCAGACGTTTACAATGCAGTTTGTGATGGTGCTGACGCAGTTATGACTTCGGAAGAAACAGCTATGGGTAATTATCCAGTTGAAACTATTAAATATATGCGTAAAATTACCAACGAAGCTTGGAAATATAAGAACGCTAAATAATCATAACAACACAATAAAAAAGACGCACCACTCCGGTGCGTTTTTTTAATGATATTTTTTTAATCCTTTTAAAATATAAAAAAATAAATAATAAAGTGATTGAAAAAAATTTAAACCTATTTTTCTATAAGTAAGATAAGTCATTTTTAGTGATTTTAATTTATTATGTGTTTTTGAATTTTTTGTTAAACGATAATAAGTTAATGGTTCAATTAAACCTATTGGATTAATATTTTCATTCTTTAAAATATTTAACCAGAAAATGAAATCTTCGTGTAATTCAGGGTTAGTAAATGAATATTTAATACACAAATTCTTATAAACAATAGCAGATG
>JAZSAE010000019.1:0-4159 GCA_045601705.1 Clostridia bacterium
TGTATTTAGGTAATTTTGGTTTTTATCAATTTGTCCCACTTCTAGGTTTAGATCCAATTCGCTATTGTGGTGCAGAATTATTTTTATCACCAATGCCAACATCTTATAACTTTTGGTATACTTTCCCAGCAATGTTAAGCATTACAACTTTACTTTACTTATGGTTAATACTTAAGTTTCGTCGACATGATTTTTATTGATTGCCAAAATCAAAATTCACAAGTTAAAATGGCTATATGGAAAACATAATTGCAGTTTATACAGATGGTGCTTGTAGTGGAAACCCTGGCCCAGGTGGTTGGGGCACAATTATCATCAATCAAAACATAGAAAAAGAGTTTTCTGGTTTTGAACCAAACACAACAAACAATCGAATGGAGTTAACTGCTGTTATTCAAGGATTATCAGCTCTTAAAGAGCAACAAGCATCTGTGACAGTTTATACTGACAGTCAATACATAGTTAATGCAATCAACTTACACTGGTTAGATAACTGGCAAATAAAAGGCTGGATGAATGCCAGCAAAAAACCAGTTGCCAATCGTGACCTTTGGGAAAAGATTATTAAATTAAATGAGCAATATAAACCGACCTATGTTTGGGTAAAAGGACACAGTTCTAATGAATACAATAATCGTTGTGACGCATTAGCAGTTCAAGCAATTCAAAACAATAAAAATTAAATATTAGCTAATTTTAGTATCGTTTTCCCAACGACCTTCTTCATGAACCCCGTTGGCATAAAGGTAAACACCTTGTCCGTGTTTTTTGTTATTACGCCATTCACCGGCAAACTGTTCATTGTTAGCAAAAATTTGACGTCCTTTTCCGTGACGTTGATCGTTTAACCAATCCCCTTGATAGCCATTTCCGTCCCCATAATCCAAGACACCTTTTCCTTGACGTTTGCCATCAACCCACTCACCTGAATAACGTCCACCTTCTGCATACGTCAAAACACCTTTTCCATTTGGTTGTCCGTTTTGAAAATCGCCTTGATAAATATTTCCATTATTATAACGATATACACCTTTGCCATTCATTTGTTGATCAACAAGATCTCCTTCATATTGATCATTATTCGCAAAACGATATACAACTTTTGGTTGCAAAACATCATTTACCCAATTCGCAACCATTACATCACCATTTGTAAAATAATACAATCCACGACCGTGTTTTACATCATGAGAAAACTGACCTTCGTAACGTGCACCACTTTTGTAATAATATGCACCAATACCTTCTTTTTTATTGTCAACAACTTGACCGTTATATTTATCACCGTTTGGATAATCAATAACCTTTTCCATAATTTCCTCCTTCATCGCTGTATGGACTTGTTTCACGAGCAATCAATGCTTTAAGAGGAACTAATTCACTCCCTGATTGTGAAACAGTATAATGATAAATTGGTTTTGCCGTACCCATTACAACCTCCGGTGTAATAACAATTTTTTTTAAATTCTGTTCATTGGGAATATCAAACATAATTCGCGTCATAAAACGTTCACAAACAGTACGTAAACCACGCGCTCCTGTTTGAAGTTTCTCTGCCATCAACGCAATTTGATCAATACTTTCCGGACTAAATTCAATTTGCACATTTTCGACTTCCAGCATTTTTTCATACTGTGAAATCAGTGAATTACGTGGTTTTACTAAGGCTTCTTTCAAAGCTGCTTGACTCAAAGCTTGTAAAACAACAACCATTGGGAAACGCCCACAAAATTCAGGAATCATACCAAAAACAGCAAAGTCATCGGCAACGACTTGTTTTTGAACTTCAAAATCACTTAATAAAATTGTATCACGCTCTCCTAAACGTGTACGAATAATACCTGGTAAATCAACGAACGCACCACCACAAATAAAAAGAATGTTATTTGTATCCATTTTTACAGACTGACCCTTGTATGAAACATCAGCAATTGTACCTTCCACAATCTTCAGCATAATTTGCTGAATACTTTCACCCTTCGTACGATTGATACCAGTAACCAACTTATCGATTTCATCAAGGAAAACAATCCCCATTTCTGCTGCATGCACATCGCCATTGGTTTTATCTAATAACTTTACGAGCATTTTATTTAATTCTTCACTAATATTATCTGACGCAACAATTGCAGTCGCATCTGCCGTAACAAATGTAGTATTTAAGATTTTTGCTAAAGAAGTAACCAACAAAGTTTTACCTGAACCTGTGGGACCAAGCATCATTATGTTACTTTTTTTAACTTCAACATCATTACCACCTGATTGTGCAAATTGGACACGTTTGTAGTGGTTATAAACAGCCACAGCCAAAACTCGTTTTGCATCATCCTGTCCAATTACATATTCATCAAGTTTACCTACAATTTCAGCAGGAGTATAAAGATTTATCATACTCCTATGATAAATGAAAAACAAAAAACCACCAAATCAAATTTAATAATTTTACTTCGTTATTTAATTTGATATAACATTTAACAAAAACATTATATAAAAAAAATACTTCATCACAACACTTATATATTGATGTATATGTATCTAATCATCATTAGATATAAAAAAGCCAGTTGTCAAGGATTGTCGCAGAAAGCAACATGCACTTTAACCTTGACAACAAAGAATGACAAAAAGCGTAAGTGTGTTACGTTCACCAACACTTTCGCTTTTGCTTTCTTTTATTTAGTTGTAGAGTGTGCTTGTCTGCTCGAGCAAAGCGAGAGCTCTTATATCAAGATAAGCACACGTCTCAGTGCCATATTTATACTATTAACACTTCTAAATCATTTGGAACATAAATATTTCCATTAAAATATTTTTTTGCTTCGTTTGTATAAAGTTTTTTTCTATTTTTCAAGTCATTATCTTCTGTATGAAGAATAATTAAATTTTTTGCATTTATGGTTTGTGCTGTGATACTTGCTTCTTTAACAGTACAATGACCTTTTTGATGTGATTTATATATTTCTTCTTCATTATCTAAACAAAAACTTTCGTGAATTAGCCATTCCTTATTTTTGGCGAAATCAAACAAATCTTCTTTTAATGGTTCATCGCCACAAAATGCCAACTTATCATCTATAACAAAACCAAATTGTTTATCTTTCTTTGCGTGAATATCGAAGAAAGTAAAATTCATATCGTTGATTTTTACCATTTGCTTATCGTCAACAACATTAAATAAAATTCTATCTTCAAATTGCTTAACCATAGGGAACAACAATTCAATTAAAAGCTTAAGAACTTTCATACTTTCATCACTTCCATAAATGTTTAAATTTCCTATATAACTTCCACCAAAACTCATTTTTTGGCAAACATTACGAAGCACCCAAATTACACCAAGAATATGGTCAGTATGATTATGTGATAAGAAAACATTATGAATTTTAGTTATATCTATATTTGCAAGTTTTAATTGGTTAAGTATTTGATTTCCACCACCACCATCAACTAATAAATATTCTTTATTGTTTTCAATAGCAAAACAAGTATTATAGCAATTTAATGCTCCGCCATTTCCTGTTCCTAAAATATGCAACTTCATAAATATCTCCTATATTATAGTTCATATTATAACATAAGATTCTTTGATTTGTATTGTTTTTTATAATATTTTAAATATTTCACTAGTTTCAAACAACTTAGAGCTTTACTGACTTTATTTTTATCTGTTTTAGATTTCATAATCATAGTTATCAAAATGCTTAATATTTTTTGATTCTCTAAGTTTTCTTATCGCCCTGTTTTCAATTTGTCTAATACGTTCCTTTGTAAGACCTAATACATGCCCTGTTTCTGTTAAGTTACGATAACAGCCATCTTCAAGACCAAAACGTAAGCTTAAAATTTTCATTTCGTGTGGACTCAATACTTGATGCATTGATTGTTTCATTTCTTCAATGAATACTTTATTCTCTGCCAACTTAATTTGATCAATGTTATTATTTAAGAGTGTATGATTATTGCTTTTAAGACTTGTTTCAGGGAATAAACTCTTTTCTAAATATTTAAATTTATCAAGATTTACGGTATTTTTTTGCATTTTTGTTTGCTGTTCTAATTTTTGAACCCATCCATATTTTTCAACATTACCAACGCAAAAAGAAACTGCTTCATCAATGTCAGCTGTCAGTTTGTAAACATCATTTAGATAAAATTCATC
>JAZSAE010000020.1:0-8598 GCA_045601705.1 Clostridia bacterium
TTAATTTTTAAAATTTTTAAAGAAATTTGACTTGCTGGTGTTTTGATAATGGCAACTTCACCAACTTTTTTACCTAATAGTGCTTTACCTTTTGGACTTTCGTTAGAAATATAGTTTTTCTCAATATCAAATTCCATAAAACCAGTAATTACATAAGTTTCTTGTTTTTTAGTACTCATATTTTCTACCAAAACTGAAGTACCTAAACTAACCTCACTGGTATTTGCTGTTTTATATGAAAAGATTGTTAAGTTTTGTAAAATTGCTTCAACTTCCTTAACACGAATTTCCAAGTTGTTTTGTGCTTCACGTGCTGCAGCATATTCAGCATTTTCTTTTAAGTCGCCGAATTCACGTGCTTCTTTGATTTGGCTTGCGATTTCACTACGCTTTGACATCAAGTCTGCCAATTCATCTTCTAATTTCTTTTTACCTACCATAGTCACATATCTAGTCATCTTTTTTCCTCCTCTTTACCATGATAATGGTTTCGTTATTTTATTCTTTTTTTTGCAATTTTGTCAAGTATTTTGCCCAAATTTACGGCATTAATAATGTGTCATAAACACTGCAATTTAAGTAACGAATCTTCCGTGCTAAAAGATTTAAAGCAGTCGCATTTGTTGGTCGATTGTCAAACAAAGCTTTAAATTTTTCCTTTTCTTCCCAACGTTCAAACAATGTGGTTAAATTGCGTTCAATACACAAACGTGTAATTTTTCTTTGACGAGCAACACGGTAATAGATTGATTTCAAATTCAATGCCAATTCAGTATAATTCTCAATCGCAGCTTTTAATAAATCGACTAAAATTGGAAAGCCAACATATTCTGATGGACAATCATAAGACAACAAAAATTCACAAATTCCGGTTTTTACTTTTTCACGTTCATTATCTTTCTTCATTTCAAATTTACCTTTTGCTTTAATATTTGGGAATTAAATGAATATGTGCGTGCATAATTTCCTGACCAGCAGCTTTTCCACAATTAACTTTCAGGTTATAACCAATTGGTTGAAATTGTTTTTCTATTTCTTGCTTGGCAAGTGCAATTAAATTTCCTGCAGCAGCCCATTCGGTATCATTCATTTCAAAAACAGTTTCAATATGCCTTTTGGGAATAATTAAACTGTGCCCAGGTGAAACTGGAAATTTATCATAAATCATATAACAAAATTCATTTTCAATTACACTATTTTTAGCTAAATCACAAAAAAGACACATATGATGTTCCCCCACATGGTAAAATTAAATTTTCTGCCGTTGGCAATCCAATCTCATAAGTTTGGATTTTATAGTTTAATTCATTTAAATTTTTTCGTAAAACATTTTCAATAACAGTTGGTTGAACTGACGCCGTATAATTATTTACCAAAAAGAATAACGGTTCATCCGAAAGTAATTGTACACAATTCGCAATTAAATCGTTTAAATTTTCAGTTAGTTTCCATACCTCACCATTAGCACCACGACCAAAATTAGGTGGGTCCATAATAATGGCATCATATTTGTGACCACGTCGAATCTCACGAGCCACAAACTTTTGACAGTCATCTACAATATAACGAACACTTTCAAATGGTATGTTATTTAATGTTACATTGCGCTTTGCTACGTCAGTCATACCTCGACTGGCATCAACGTGTGTAACGTGAGCACCTGCCTTCGCACAAGCAACAGTAGCACCTCCTGTATATGCGAATAAGTTTAAAACCTTAGCCTGTGGACGTTTACGCAATACTTGCATAACTAAGTCCCAATTTACAGCTTGTTCTGGAAATAAACCTGTATGCTTAAAGTTCATCGGACTGATAATAAATTTTAAGTCTTTATATTTTATTGTCCATTCATCAGGTGTTTTTTTCAACCATTCCCACGCACCACCACCCGTTGCCGAACGCAAATAGTGTCCAGCAATTTGTGAGTAACGATTATAATCAACTGAAGGACTCCAAATCGCTTGTGGGTCAGGACGTAACAAAATTACGTTCCCCCAACGTTCTAATTTTTCACCGTTACCAGTAGCAATAATTTCAAAATCATGCCAATCTGATGTGTATTTCATTTTCTCCACTTCCTTGTGAAATGTGCATTTCGGTTGCTAATACTTCACGCATAATACGTGGCTGATGAGCGTGTGCAGCAGCATACATTTTTTCATCTGACGTCTTCAAATCCAAAATGATACGGTCAGTAATGTTAAGATTTTGATTCATACGTTCTAATTGAATGCTACGAATTAACTCTCGTGCGATACCTTCCAACATTAAATCATCTGTAATTGTTGTATCAAGAACAACAGTAATATCTGCACTGGTTGTAATAACAAAACCATCACGTGGTGCTAATTTACGTTCAAAAAGGTCTGGCATTAAAGCATCAAATCCTTCAATCTTAATTTTTTCACCTGCTTCAAAAGCAGCAACATACTCGTTCATTTTGTATGACGACTGTAAAGCATTTTTCAATTCTTGAACACGGTTTTTTAAAATTGCACCTGCTTTTTTGAAATTAACTGTTAAATATGCAACATTAAATTTATCATCATCAGTAACTATTTCAATTTGTTTTACATTTAATTGGTCTTGAATAATACTTGCAAACATTGTAATAGTATCAAGTTGGTTGGTTTTAATATAAACCTTCGCTAATGGTTGTTTAATCGCAATTTGATTTTCGGAACGCAATGACAAACCTAAACTGATAACTTGTTTTATAAAGTTAACCGGTTCAATTAAATCAATCTTACTATCCTTTGTTTTTACTTTCAATGGCGTAGGATAACTGGCAAGCATAACTGGTTCTTCACCTTCACCAAAACAATTTTCCCACAAGTATTGTGTATAACTCGGTACAATTGGTGTCAATGCAATAACAACACTACGCAAAGCGTGGAATAAACACCAGTAGGCATTCATCTTATCTTGGTCTTCGCCATTTTTCCAATAGCGACGACGATTTACACGGATGTAGAAATTAGAAATATCTTCAATAAAATCATCGGTGAGTTTAACAACTTGGTGTGTTTTGAATTGATTATAAGCTTCACGTGTTGATTCAATGTATTTATTAGTTAATTGTACTAACCATAAATCAATTGGTGCTAGATTTTCTGGTTGATAATTCTTCACGTCCGGTTGGTCAACCAAAGCATAGGTTGTATAGAAAACATACGCGTTCCAAATTGCTAACAAACGGCGCTTTGCATCTCCAGCGATATTATCACCAAAACGCATATCCAACGTTGGATTAGCACTTGCAAAGGTATAGCGCAATACGTCTACGCCATATTGTGCTGCAACATCTTCAATATAGATTTTACGTGGTCCAGTTTTTGAGAATTTTTTACCATCTTCATCAACAAGTGTTGAATAACCGACAACAGCTTTATAAGGAGCTTCTCCGGTTAAAACCACCGACATAAATAATTGAGCATAGAACCACAAACGAATTTGTTCTTTCATTTCCAAGACCATATCGGCCTTAAATTGTCCTTTGGGTTTGGTTGAAAATGGCGCAATTCCCGCATCTAACCAACAATCTCCAACATCAGAAACACGTGCAACGTGCTCATTACATTTTTCGCAGTGGATTTTAATTTCATCAATATATGGACGATGCAAATGTGGCATAGAATCAACCTTAGCAGGTTCGACAGCACGAGCACGTAAATCTTCCAGACTATCAACAACATTTAAATGTCCACATTTTTCACAAGGATAGAATGGCAAAGGTAACCCATAAAAACGACGTCGACTGATATTCCAGTCCCCCATATCGGTCAACCATTGACGCATTGATTTTCCCATAAAACTAGGAGTCCAATGTACTGTATCAGCTGCCTTTAATAAATCTTTACGAATACCATCAGTTGCAATATCATAACCTGCAACGAGACGGAAAATAACGTCAGTTTTACAACGCCAACAGAAAGGATAATTATGCGTATAATCGTGATGATAATATATAGTTTGATTATCTGTTAATTTTTGAAAAACTGTTGTTTCACAATCAACTGTTGATAACCCAGCTAGCCATTCAAACTCATCGTAAAAAACACCATTTTCTCCAACAGGAATAATAAACGGTTCCAAATGTAGTTGTGTACCCAAAGCAAAGTCTTCTGCACCACAACCAGGAGCAATATGAACAGCACCTGACCCATCAACTTCATCAACTTGATCCCAAGGTACAATTTTATGTTCAAAGTCTTGTTTTGCTAATGGTAAGAATGGTTCATAAGTTAAACCAACAAGGTCAGAACCATTAACTTTTTCTACGACTTCGATTAAATCATCACGTAAAACTTTAAGTCGTTTTTCGCAAACAATTAACAAGTTGCTATCACTCTTTACACGACATTTGCAATAAGTAAACTCTGGATTAATTGCAATCGCCATATTTGCAGCCAAAGTCCACGGTGTTGTTGTCCAAACTAAAATTCTTTCATCACGTCCTATGATTTTGGCCTTTACATAAACAGCTTTATGTGTGCGTTCTTTATAACTGCCAGTCATTTCGTGTTCACTTAAACTGGTACCACAGCGTGGACACCAAGGCATTGTTTTGTAACTTTGTTTCAACATTTTTTTATCATTACAAACTTTTAAGAAATGCCAAATTGATGTAATGTTCTTATCGGAATTAGTGATATAACTACGTTCCCAGTCGCCTAATTCTTCCATCAATTTGCTTTGTTCTGTTTGACGATTTTTGAAGAAGTCAACACGTTCAATACACTTTTCGGTAAACTTATCAACACCATATTCAACAATCTCTTTTTTACTTTTCAAGCCAAGTAATTTCTCAACTTCAACTTCTACCCACATTCCCTGAGCGTCAAAACCCCACACGTAATCAACTTCTTTGCCAATTAAAGAATTATAACGGTTATAGACATCCTTTAAAGTACGACCCCAGCCGTGATGCAAACACATCGGTGCATTAGCCGTAATCGGACCGTCCAAAAAGTTATATTTTGGTTTACCTTTATTTTTATTTTTAATTCTTTCGAGAATATCGGCTGGTTCGTAATTGTGGCCAAAATCAAAAACTGATGTTTCTTTTTTCATTAAAAAAATTCCTTTTAATCTCAAATATAAGTTAACATGATTTTTAATAAGTTTCAATGATTTTAACTAAATCAATAATATCAGCATTGGTTAAGAAACATACTGGTGGTTCCATAGCAGTTCCATTTTGAGTAATCAAAATACCAGCAATTTTACGATTATTATTAAAGATTGTTAAAATTTGTTCAATTGTAACGTTCTTATCAACAATAGTGTAATGTCCCGATTGTGGATACATATGAAGATAATCTTCAATCGAAGTTTGACGTATAAATTGGTCTAAATCGCATTTATCTAAAATACCAGCCAAATCTTCAATCAATTTACGCCAACGCACAATACCAACCAAAGTATTACCCTTGTATGCAGGAATCATACCATGCCCAGTTTTACCTGTCTCTTTAATCAAATCATAAAGACTGCGTGTTGCATCAATTATAGCAACTGTACGTAAGCGTAAAGCTTCAACCACCAAAGGAGGTGTTGTAATTAAAGTTGCAATTTTTTCCATAAGTTCAACAACGTCTAAATGTGGCTCAGCAATAACTCTGTTATTATCACTGCTGTGAACAATTGCATTACGCAAACGAGCAAAATTGATTAAATCATTTTCATAACCACGCACAACGTGGTTTAAATCGGCGCAACGACGAATCAAGTCAGAGAATGAAATCGTAGTCTTGTAGTTGTATTGAATACGTAAAGCTTTATCGATCGCGTTGTAAGCATCCAAGAATCGACTACCAAGTGTTTTTGTTGTTAAATTTGACATATTCTTATTATACACTTATAATTTGCTGTGAGCAAAATAGAAAATCGCCTAACTGGAGAATTAACTGTAACCTTAAAAGGTTATGGTTTTGTAGATATTATTGATAAAGAAGAAGATATATTTATTGCCAAAGAAAACTTAAACGGAGCTGTTGACGGTGACATTGTTGAAGTTCGTTACAAAAAGAAAAAATTTCGTGGCAGACCAGACGCTGAAATTGTACGAGTGATTGCACACCAAACACGTGCAATGACTGTGGAAGAAATTATGAAAAAGTACAAGTTAGCATTTGACTTTCCTGCGCTTGTATCTCAAGAAGCAAAACACGTGGCAACCAAAAATATTGAAAAATGTATGCTGAACCGAACTGACCTGCGTGAATTGCCAACTTTTACAATTGACCCTGCTGACGCCCGAGACCTCGATGATGCCGTAAGTTTAACCGACAACCCTGACGGCACAATGACGTTAGGAGTACATATTGCCGACGTTTCTGAATACGTAACAGCCGGCAGTGCCCTTGACCAAGAAGCCTATCGCCGTGGCACGAGCGTCTACTTCCCCGACCGTGTCATTCCAATGTTACCGACTGAACTCTCAAATGGTGTTTGTTCTTTAAATCCGAATGAACCACGTTTAACTTTGTCAGTGATGATGACAATGAATCAAAATTTTGAAATGGTTAATTACGAAATCAAAAAGACATTGATTCAAACCAAAACACGCTTTTCGTATGATGAAGTTCAAGATATTTTAGATGGCAAAGCCAACCACGCATTCCGTGAAACTCTATTAAAAATGGCTGCTATCACACAAAAATATGAACAAAATCGTCAAGCACGTGGCGAAATTACGTTTAATGTACCAGAACCTAAAATTGTTTTGGATGAAAAAGGTCAAATTGCTTCAGTCTATTCACGCCCACATAAATTAAGCCACCGTATCATTGAAACATTTATGATTATGGCAAACGAAGTGGTTGCTGAACATTGTAACAAATTAAACTTACCTTTCGTTTATCGTATTCACGAAAAACCAGACCCAATCAAAGTTATTCGTTTTATTAACACAATGAAACCATTCAATATTAGACACCAAATTGATTTTGAAAACGTGAATGGCTTTCAATACCAAAATATGCTCAATAATATCAGCGACGAAAACTTAAAAATCATTATTTCCAGTTTGGCATTACGTTCAATGCAAAAAGCCAAATATGACCCAAATTGCGTTGGACACTTTGCACTAGGTGCAACGTATTATTGCCACTTTACTTCGCCAATTCGTCGCTACCCTGATTTATTGATTCACCGTATTATTAAAATGCACTTAGATAATCAATTAACCAATCAGCAAATCGGTCAATTAAAAGCATTTGTAACGGCAGCCAGTCTCCAATCATCGCAAACCGAACTGGACGCTGTGGCAGCCGAACGTGAAGTCGACGACTTGAAATGTGCCGAATATATGCAAGCCCACATTGGCGAAACATTTGCCGGCGTTGTCAACGGCATCACCGATTTTGGAGTTTTTGTTTACATTCCGGAAAACACAGCCGAAGGTTTGGTACGTACGGAAAATCTACCAAATGACAACTATTTATACCACGATGGGACAATGCAAATGCTGGGCAAAAAATCCAAAATTCGTATCGGCGACCCCATCAACGTCACCGTCATCGGCGTCAATTTGCACAAATGCAAAATTGAATTCACGGCCAACCCACAAAAATAAAAAAACAGTGGCTTCGTGCCACTGTTGAAAACATTTTTAATATTTGTTATTTTTTTACATACACATATTGTTCGCTACCGTTCGAATAATAAATGTTTGTACCATCTGACCAAAATGAATTACCATAAACCGCTGCTTTTCTTAGTGAACCATCAGATTCACGGAAAATAAATTCTTTGACTAACCAGGTGTTGTTTGCTTTTAAGATATATTGGTCGTAATTATGCGAATAATAGGTGTTGGTGCCATCCGTCCAAATATAATCACCACTAAATGACGTCAAACCATTCCAGGTTATCGGTTCCCAGGTGTTGGTTTCTTTGTTTAAGATATATTGATCGTCATAATATGTGTTGGTGCCATCTGTCCAAATATTATAACCATAAGATGGAGTCAAACCATTCCAGGTTATTGGTTCCCAGGTGTTGTTTGCTTTTAAGATATATTGACTGTTACCACTTGAATAATAGGTGTTAGTGCCATCCGTCCAAATATACCGACCATTAAATGATGTCAAACCATTCCAGGTTATCGGTTCCCAGGTGTTGTTTTCTTTTAAGATATATTGGTCGTTATTATACGAATAATAGGTGTTGGTGCCATCCGTCCAAATATGATAACCATAATATGGCGACAAACCATTCCAGGTTACTTCAAGCCAAATTCTTTTTTCTTTGTCATACAGCTTATATTGACTGCTGCCATATGAGTAATATACGAAACCATCTTTCATCCACACATACTGACCGTCAAGAGCATGACTTCCCAAATAGGACCAGCTTACATTTTTCCAGGTGTTGGTTTCTTTGTTTAAGATATATTGACTTCTACCACTTGAATAATATGTATTGGTGCCATCCGTCCAAATATAATCACCACCAAAAGACGTCAAGCCATTCCAGGTTATTGGTTCCCAGGTATTGTTTGCTTTTAAGATATATTGGTCGTTATAACTCGAATAATAGGTGTTGGTGCCATCGGTCCAAATATATCTACCATAAAATGAAGTCAAGCCATTC
>JAZSAE010000021.1:0-2481 GCA_045601705.1 Clostridia bacterium
ATGTAACGGTAATCAAGCACTACTTAAACTTTGTTTATTTAGTGCTTTTTGCCGTAAAAGGAGGAACTATGACAAACACACTTAAAGTACTTGGTAATTGTTGTTTAATATTCATTACTGTCATCTCGGTCGGTATTTCGCTGGTGTATGGCTACTACCATTGCTTTATTCATGATGTAACACTCGGCGTAAATTATATCGACAATCAAATTGGCTTAGATATTAAAAACGCAAAAGACTTAACCGAAAATGAAAAGAATGAACTAGAAGAAAGATATTTTTTGGAAGCGAATTTTTATAGTAACAGTAAACATAATGGTATCGCATTACAAGAATTAAAGCTCAATTACTTTACAGATTACAATTTAATGTCAACTGGATACCGTGCGAGTGGAATGCAATATTTAGGTGATTTGAAACAAGAAAATTTAGTACTAAAAGAAACAACGAAAGAACAAGCAGATAAAGATGAAATTAGCGGTTTTAGTTATTATGACACGACAAACGGAATCAGCTGGGACGGTGGAAAATTACGCACTCAATTAAATCGTGAAAGTACCTTTATTATCAGCATTGACAACAAGCCGTATCAAATTCAATTAGACAAAACTTACGACTGGACAACTTATCAAAGACAATGGTACACACTTTGGATTTGGAACAAACCAACAACACATATTTGGATGTACAACTTTTTAGATGTCTTTGCTGACTGTATGCAAGCCATTAGAACAAACTCTGCTGGTTATGGCGATTACTATATAACGGTTGATTTAAGTGAATACTTTACCATTCGTGCCTTTGATCCAGAAACTGGTAAATTCAAAGCAGATGATGTAACAGATATTATTAAATCTTATTCAGTATTGAAATTTCATTACGATGAGAATGGAGCAAGAAATAGTACGCAATCTATGTTTGGTTGTATTGATTGTAATCCTAGTTATGATGTCAACGAAGAAATAATTGACACAACTTACTGGCAAGAAAGATTTGTCTATACGCTAACCAACAAAGATTTAGAATTAAGGTACAGCGATGTTTATGATGGTTATTTCGTAGCATTAAGCATTGATACAAAAACCTTATTCGCCAATATGCCGAGATCAAAAATCAATGTCATTATTGATATGAATGAAGAAAAACAGATTGTCGGCATTAACTATAACGGCTTTGAAAATTTTGAAATTGATACATTAACCATTAACGGACAGGGCACTTTTTATTTACTCAACAAAGCACTTTTTAACACTAACATACAAACAATTCAACGCAGCAATAATTTGGTGTTAGACTTTGCCACCGACGCCACTAACAACACTTTCTCGGAGGTGGCAATATGAAGTGGTACACCTATGTCATTTGTTTTGTGCTTATCATAATTGGTGCTTTTTCTGGTATGCAATTCTACCGTGAACTCAAAGCCGAGAGTTATGTAAATGGTTCTATTGACATCACAAACCGATTTAGTGAAGAAACATTTAATTACTCATCGACATCACTTGTGTTCTATCACGACCTTTATGATGACACTAACACATATACTTTTGAAAAAGCCTTAACTAAGATCGATAACTTTAACGGACAGGATAACACTTATCAGGTCGTCTTAAATGACTATGTTTTAATCAATGCAGAAATCAAAGCAGGTTCAATCTATGCAGCTGTTAAAGTCGATTTTTACAACACAGATGGCAACATTATGCAACAGGCAGATATGCAAATATCAATTTTATTTTTAAGCGGTAAAACACAATTAACTATCACAACCACCGGCAAAGAAAACGCAAGCTTTCTGGAACAATACTTTGCCGACAATGGTATTCGCTTGCGTGTAAATCAAATTTATCAGGAGGTTATTCTATGACTAAAAAAATCTTAAGCATTATATTTAGTTTAGTCTTCATCTCAGGGTTAGCCTTCTCAATTACTTGGGGTGTCATTAACTTTAACAAAGTTAAAACTGGCATGGCTAATACTGGCGTTTACACAAACGAAGACTTAAACAAATCGTATGAAGATGGTTACAGCAATGCTCTTAAAGACAAAGCAGAATATACTGCTCTCATTGCTGAATACCGAGATACCATCACATCACTGAACGATAAAATCTCGCAGTTGAATTTTCAAATCACAACTTTAACCAACAACAATCAAGCATGTAATTCACAGATCGAAAATTTAATTAATCAAAAGCAAAGTTTGGAATCACAAGTATCTAATCTTCAAACAGTTAAAAATGAAAACGATTCAACTATTAAAAATTTAGATAATCAAATTACAGAATTACAAAGTACAGTTTCGCAATTAGAAACAAATCAAAGTCAAAATCAAAATACAATTAACGAATTAAATACACAAATTAGTAATTTACAATCTATCAATGTACAACTGCAAACCACCAATCAAATTAACGCAGATACTATCACAAGTTTGAATTCACAGATTATTACCTTGAATACACAAATTCAAGAAATGTCA
>JAZSAE010000022.1:0-22444 GCA_045601705.1 Clostridia bacterium
GACACTATCTACTAATTCAGAAATATTTGCATAAATTTCACGATTTGGAACGTACGCCATATCAAAAGCTGTTGAACTGGTAATATCAAAATCGTAACCACGTGAACGATACCATTCTGTATAGATACGATTTAGTGCAAATGTAACAATCGCTGCAATATTCGCTAAAATTGCATTTCTCGGCCAAGTCGGATAAATTTCACTTGAAACGACATTTTTAATGTAATCAATAAAAGGCACTCGTACATTATTAACACGACTATTCGGTGTTCCTAAATGCACAGTAATATAATCTGGCACAATAACACTAGTCAACACACACCCATCTGGAAGTTGATTTGTTCCAATTTGTCCCCTAGTTGTTGTCGGTAAAGCGACACTTGGTGGTGGTGTTATAAAACTTTGGTCAGCATCATCTTGCCCCGTAATATACGGTTCTAAATTCAATGCTACCACAGTGGTAATATTGTCATAGACTTGCACATCTATTTTATCAATACTTTGAAAATCTTTTTGACGAATTGAAACATCATAAAGTGCATAAGGTGTTACACGTGATTGCGGCATTTGTGAAAATTCAACATCTGGCGCTGGTAAACTATAAACCACACTATCACCATTTTCATCAGTCAAGCCTGTATATAATACAGCGCCGCTTTTATCTTTAATTATGTAAGAAGCATTTGCTACTGGTCCCACGCCATTTCCCGTCGTGGCTGAAATTTTTAAAAATCCTGTTCCCATTTTTTTCTCCTTTTTCCCATATAGAACTATTACCAGTCTATGGCTGTAACAAAAAAAATGTTTCTACCATAACTAATAACTATGGCAACAATAGTTATCGATGCTGGGCACGGCGGATACGATGCAGGCGCAGTAAATGGTTCGCGCTTCGAGAAAAACGACAATTTAAGACTAGCCAAAGCAGTTGGTGAAAGATTACAACGTTGTGGCATTAACGTGATTTACACACGGACTACTGATGAATTTATCTCATTATTAGAACGCAGTCGCATTAGTAATAGCCGTAATGTTGATTTATTTGCATCTTTTCACCGTAACTCAGCCACTAATCCAAACGCTAACGGAGTTGAAACCCTTGTTTATACCAATGCTTCCAGTCGTTCTGTACGTGCTGCCGAAGCATTACAACAAGCACTTGCACAGGCTGGGATTCAAAGCGACCGTGGCGTAAAACGTGCAAATTTAAGTGTTTTACGAGAAACAAGAGCTCCAGCCTTACTTTTGGAACTCGGTTTTATTAGTAATGAACAAGATAATGCTTTATTTGACAGCAAATTTGATACTTACGCAAATGTGATTGCACGCAGTTTAGCACAATCTGTTGGTGTAAACTGCAATCCATCGAACGAACCTGACAATACACCACCAGAAAACAACACTCCACCGGCAAATACCGGTAATCAAACTATTCGTAATATTCAATCCACACTCAATGCTCGCTACGGCGCAGGTTTGACAGTCGACGGAATTTGGGGACCACAATCACAAAAAGCCCTAATCCGAGCTTTACAAACTGAATTAAACTTAACTTATGGTTCAGGATTAACTATTGACGGTATTTTTGGCTCACGCACCAAATCAGCAATTCGCAATATTGCCCAAGGCAGTCGTGGTAATTTGGTTTGGATATTACAATCGGCATTATACGTAAAAGGCTTTCCAACAGCACTCGATAGTATTTTTGGTAACAACACTGCCAACCAAGTTCGTGCCTTCCAAACAGCAAACGGACTTCCAGCTGACGGCATTGCCGGCCCTAATACTTTCCAGGCATTGTTTAGTTAAAAAAAGTTTCCTTGCTAATACAAACCATGTTACATTATGCTAATGAACATCAAAGTAGAAACAACGACAGGGAAAACTTTCACTTGTACAATTAAGTATCCAGAGTTGATTTATGGGGCTACCGCTGTGATAGTCCCTTTTCCTGTACAAGGTCAGGTTTTGCATCCTTTAACTCACGAAGAACTACCGACCATAACCATCCTATCATCAATCAAGCATGCTTATTTTTTAATTCCAGCACACATTCAAAGCCATTTTGATATTGCCTTAAAACATCATTTACCAATACAACAAGTCGTCACTCCCCTTTTTCAGGGTACAGGTAAACAAAAATTTCGCCCCGAACTTCCTATTCAAAAACACCAAAGTGTCATCGCTGTTATCAAACATTGGCAAGAAGACAGAT
The DNA here is from genome assembly GCA_045601705.1 of Clostridia bacterium. Classification (GTDB taxonomy): domain Bacteria; phylum Bacillota; class Clostridia; order Christensenellales; family UBA1242; genus RGIG8050. Next base: position 2,216 of record JAZSAE010000022.1, read on the forward strand.
ATCTTTGCGTTAACTCACGACATCGTATTTGTCGGTCTTTTGTTCTTGGTGGACGTGAAAACAATGAAACTCCACAAGAAGCCGTCATCCGTGAAGTACGCGAAGAAACCGGCTATACTCACGTCACCATTGATAGTGTATACCCAATCATGTTACTCAACGAATTCTATGCCGATTATAAAGGTGTTAATCGCCATGCAACTTTGCATATAGTTTTTGGACATCTTAACGATAACCAAAGCGAAGTTTTATCTACTAAAGAAAGTGACGAACACACCGTTGAATGGATTTCAAAAAACAAATTACGCAAATTTTTAACAGTAAAAAATAACTTATTTGCGGTCGATATTCTTGAAAAAGGTGCACACGCCTACGAAGAAGATGGTTTAATCATCAATTCCAATCAACTTAACGGACTATCACGTCTACAAGCACGCCCTATTACAGCGGCATTACTTTTGCAAAAATTTCATCAACATTATTAAACATTTGGCAATTGCGACAATTTGTTTTACAATTCAAATAATGAGTACGAAAGAAACAACATTATTATACATCATCAAAGATGATAAAATTTTATTAGCCGAAAAAAAACGTGGCTTTGGTGTTGGCAAAATTAACGGAATCGGTGGCAAATTAGAAAAAGGCGAAACAGTTGAACAAGCAATGATTCGCGAAACGCAAGAAGAAATTGGCGTTACCCCACTGAACTGCCAACACCTGGCAACAATTACTTTTAGATTTGGAGGCTTTGAAAGCAAAGAAACCGAAGTTACAACAGTTTTTGTTGCATCGGAATACGAAGGTGAAATTATCGAAACTGAGGAAATGCGTCCATTTTGGTATGAAATTGACAAAATACCTTACGAAAAAATGTTCTCAGCCGACAAAATCTGGTTCCCCGAAATTCTCAAAGGCAAACACTTCACTTGCGAAGTTGTCTTCGACAAAGACTTTAATACCTTAGACACTAAAATCAATTATATCAATTAATTGCTTCTTATCATCTTACCATTTACTTTTACTACGATTCTATTAAACGATGTTATCTTCGCTTCAACTAGTGTTTCCCCATCCAAACTTGTAGATAAAAATATTTTAATGAAAAAGAAGGCACTATGTTCATCTTGTTTGATACCATTAATTCGTAAAGTATGATGGAAAAAACCTGCATAAACAGATATTTTTATTCCATTATAGAAATACTCTTTATATGATAAAAATAGAGAACTAATAAATAATGGGATTGCAAAAATTAAAAACGAATACATATATGTATATGTAAAATCATATACCTCAAAATCATAGTCAATAATCTTAAAAGAATCAACAGCCCCATTAATTGTAGTCCATAAACTTTCTGCATATTCCCCCGAGGAATAACAATAAGTTTCTTTTATTTCTAATAAATTTTCAAATTGGTCATAATAAGCAATAGTTACATACCCCGAATTAATTTCATAGTTAAATGCAAGCTCAATTGATACAGTAGATTCATCAAAGTAATCCGAGTAATCTTCAATTATCACATTACTATCAAGCAATTCCAAATCCGACTCATCAGGAGTTAATATACTTGGTAAAAAAAACAACACTAAAATCATAGTTAAAAATATAATTCTATAAAATACAATTCTTTTTTTCTCAAACATTACTCCTCCTCTTCTTTTGTAAAAGAAACACACGCAGTATACTAGATATTTTGTCTAGTTGCAAGACATTTTGTGTAGTTTAGCAAAAACTAATGCTATGGATTTACAATTTTGTAAAAATTTAAAGAGTGTACGTTTAGAAAATGAACTAACGCAAAAACAAATTGCCCAACACTTGGGGGTTGTCGAAAGTTGCTACGCAAACTGGGAACAAGGTCGCACCGAGCCTAACATTGAAATGCTTCGAAAACTGAGTACACTACTCCACGTAACTGTTGATGAATTGCTCAATGATAATCTTTAAAAAACGAGATAATTTATCTCGTTTCATTGTTTTTTTGCACAGTCGTTTGATTGTCGGTATCACACAACATTAAAATACCGGCAACAAAGTTAACAAAAATTAATGTACAAACTTTAAAACCAATTTTAATTGGTTGATTTTGCTTGGTCGCTTTGAAATAATGAACAATCATTGGAATCTGCCAAAATAAAGGGATTGAATATATAAATAATTCATACGAAATTTCAAATTGTGCAATGTTGATTACAAACCACGTTGGCGTAGTAAACATTGTTTCTAATAAATTCACTACGCAGCTGCCAATCGCAACCAACATCAAAATTTTAACAACCAATTTTAAGATGCGACCCTTTTCAGCATTCGCAACTGCAACCTTTTTGTCGTCAACAGCTTTACCACACTTTGGACACATTACGGCTTCCTTTAACAACTGATTTCCACAATAAGCACAATATTTTACAAACGAAGTTGGAACTGTGTTTTGTTCATCTACCAAAACTACAGAAACAGGCGAACCACAACCAGAACAAGTTACCGAACCATCAATCAATTGTTTGCCACAATATTCACAATACTTCATTTTAACTCCTTTGTTTCAGTTATATTTGCCTTAGTAGTATCACACAACATTAAAACACCTGGAATAACATTTACAAAAATTAAAGTACAAACCTTAAAAGCAATTCCAACCGGTTCTTTTTTCTTCATTGATTTGAAATAGTAGACCGTCATCGGAACAACCCAAAGTAAAGCAACTAAAGGTATTAAGGCAATCAACCAAAAATAACCAGGTAATATTATATCAGTATAATTTGGCACAAACATAATTGTAACCAACGACGAGAAATTATTAACAACCAGCAACACACCCAACAAAGTCAAACTACACAAAACAACAGAAACACAAGACAACACCATAAAAACAGCTGCCGCAACTTGTAATCCCCTATTCACATTCATCCGTGTATTTGGAGAATTTTTACGACGACAACCACACTTCATACAAATATCATCTGTTGTCTCCATTTTTGCTCCACAAAAAGTACAAAAATGTACACCACTTTCCGTATTGACAAATTGATGATTTTCCACCATTTTTACTCCTTTGTAATTTATGCAACTAATACCAACTTAATGTTTAGTAAAACGCTTTGTGGCGGAAGGGACAGGATTTGAACCTGCGGTACCGTGAGGCACACTTGTTTTCGAGACAAGCTCATTCGACCACTCTGACACCCTTCCAAACGTTTTATTATAACACGGATTTTTGACAAATATCAAATATATAATCAGCAATAATTTGCGTACCGTTATTACCACCGGCCTGTAAAGTATTTGCTAAATATTCTTGTAACAATTCGTTATCAATCCAACTTTGCACTAAAGTACGAATTTTCTTTGGATTTTCACAACGCGCACCACATTTGTTTCTTGTAATATACTCATAATTGTGAGCTTCTTGTCCCGGAATATGCCCTGTTACAACCACTGCAGTACCACTTCTTGTCCCTTCTAATAACATATTTGGACCAGCCTTAGTTAACAGTATTTGTGCCCAATTTAGTAATTCAGGCATATTTTTCACAAAGCCAAAAATTTCAACTTTTTCTAATAATGTATTTTTGTTTTTTTCTTCGTTCAAAGCCTGAAATAAACGTTCATCACGACCACAAACAAACTTAATTTCAACATTATCAATGTGAACTAATTCACGAACAAAGCCCAAATTCTTTTTTAAGTTAATCGACGGATTTACCATTAAAATACGTACTTTTTCTGTTACTTTTTTCGGTTCATTTGGAATGACAATATCTTCTCGAATAGGAAAACCCGAAACAAGTACTTGTTCTGGTCGGAATCCTAAACGTAAGTATTGTTGACGAACGACCTCAGTTGGCAAAAAGCTCATATCAGCACGTTTATCGCGCCATACTTTAGGTGGATTAACCAAATCAATAACGTTAATAAAAAATGGAATTTTTAAATTGTTTTTACGTAACAATTTTGAAACAGCCTTGGTAATCATACAGTGAACTGAAACAATAACATCTGGTTGGAATTCTTGAATTTCACGCAGTAAAGTTTTCTTTAAACGTGAATAAACCATATTATGGACAAAACCAGGAAACATTTGTTGTGCTCCATGAGCCATTTTCCAAATCAATGGATGTTTCGTGGTTAATGGAATATAACAATTTTCCATTTTCACACCAATCTTTCCCATTAGTGGAAAACAATTTAATTGCTTCACAGTACAACCACGCTCAACCAGATTACGCTCAATTGCGTTCGCCGCCGACTTATGTCCAGTACCAGTGCGTTCGGCCATTAAAATTAAAACTTTACTCATCTAGTTAATAATAAACTAGATTACCCAGCACGGCAATCATTTTCCTTTTAATGATTTTAGTTCATCAAAAACATCATTCGGTATCGCCACTTTAAAACTACGCGATAAACACTTTTGAAGGTTATTGCTACCTAAACAAGATGGACAAATATGTGCCCCACGTCCATTCAGACGGCGTTCTTTTTGCACGAAAAAACAACCATCAACACGAACGACACGGGTCATTTGTGTAATAGGTTGTAATTTTCGACAAACACAACAAATGCGTTCAATTGTGTGCACTTTCTTATTCGCCACCAAGTGTAAATTCTTCAATATAGGCTGCGTCTTCAGCATTAGCTTTTTCTTCACTCTTTACGTCAATCTTCCAACCAGTTAATTTAGCTGCTAAACGAACGTTCATACCAGCCTTACCAATCGCCAAAGACAATTTATCATTTGGAACAACAACACGAGCACGTTTTTCTTCTTCGTTTGCTTCAACGCGTAAAACTGTTGCTGGTGATAATGCCGATGCAATAAATTCAAGTGGGTCTTCACTCCAAGGAATAATATCAACTTTTTCTGGACGAATTTCATCTAAAATAGCATTGATACGTGCACCCTTTGCCCCAACACACGCACCAATCGGATCAATATTAGCAATCATTGAAGCGACAGCAATTTTAGTACGATAACCTGCTTCACGAGCAACTGCTTTAATTTCAATTTCGCCCTTTTCAATTTCAGGTACTTCAAGCATAAATAAAACTTTAACAAATTCAGGACGAGTACGTGTTACAAAAACATCATTTGTATAGCCGATATCTTTAATCTTTGGAACATAAACCTTAACAAAATCACCGATTTTGAAAGTTTGACCAGGGAAATTATTACGGTCATCCAAGATACCTTCCAAAGTACTTCCAGGAATTTCCAAGAAATATTTACCACCTTCGTAACGATTAACTTTAGCAGTAACAATTTTGTCTTCACGAGTTGACATTTCTTGTAAAGCTGCATTACGGTTACGTTCTTTAATTTTTTGATTTAAAACTTGCTTTACAGCAACAGCCGCTACACGACCAAAATCTTTTGGATTTTCTTCTTGTTCCAAAACATCACCAACTTTAATTGATTTCTTAACTTCACGTGCCTCACTTAAAGTAATGAATTTATCATAGTCAAAAGGTACAAAACCTTCTTCATTTGAATCTAATTTTTCATCTTCGTCGGCAACAACTGTTTTATAACTATAAACACGAATTGTGTTACGTTCTGGATTCAATGCCACACGAGCATTCATTGCCTCACCGTGTGCTTTACGGAAAGCAACAGATAATGCCTCTTCCAAATCCTTAATAATTTCGCTGACTTCCATACCACGTTCGGTGGCCATCATGTTCAATGCTACAAAAAAGTCTTTTGATGTCATTTTTTTCTCCTTTTATTCCCAATCTTTACCATCAATGCCTTCACTGCTAACTGACAAACTATAATTATCACCTAACTCGTGGTCATTGGCTTCCACAATTGGATCAATCAACCTTGTTACGGTTTCACAATCAGTATGGTCAATACCACCTTCTTTTTTAATGTAAAAACATAACTCACGATTTTTCCAAGTTACACGCAATAACTCATAACCTGCTTCGGTAACTGCTTTTTGGCATAAATCATAAAATTTGTTTTCCATTCACCGCTCCTTAGGTTTAAAAAAATGGACCTTGTGGCCCACTTCTTTATCTTAACATTTTATTTTGTAAAATGCAACCATTATTTTGTTTTCTCGTTGCTACGCCCTAATTCAGTATTATCTTTTTTGCGATTTTGTAACTCTTTAATTGGATGAGTTTTATCTTGATAACGATAATCTTGTCCAGTTTGAGCAATCGCTTCAGCAATCACTGTATGACTTGGTGTAGCTTCTACATCCTCAATTACTTTGGCTTGATATTGAAAGAAATCAGCATTCGCAGGCAAATTCATCACATCAACATAGCGTTGACGGTTAGTTGTTAACATTACTGTTCTCTCTAATATTTCACGAACGTACTCTTTATTTGTGCCTAATTGTAATAATTGAGGAAATTCACCCACGCCAATAACCTTACTTGAACTAGTTTTTTCATATTTTTCCAACATTTTACATGCTAATTGTAGATGTGCACATTCCATTTCAAAAAAATGTTCCCAAATTTCCTTAATGTAAGGAACAACTTCCTGCTCAGCCATACTGTAATAAAGATAAGCTTCTGTAAATTCATGTAATACCCATTGCTCTAACCAGGTACAAGTTGGATCTTTTAAACTTTCATATTGTGTTACATGCTGTTCTTCAACCATACCAATTTCTGAATATAATTGCCGTCCTAAATCATTTTTATACCATTGTGCAATATTCATATAATAGTTCATTGTCTGCTGCTCTGCCGCAGTAATAATATTTGCTACTAACTTAGAATAAAGATCACTTTTTTCGGCATTCATCGCCTTACGTAAATCGTCTTTTGGATAACGGTGATGTGCTAAAGTTGGACGCCCAGGCATAATTTCGGTAAATTCCCCTACTAATTGCGCCGGGTCGGCTTTTGGCATATCTAACATCATCAAATTACTATAACGATACAAATGGTCAAAGTCTTCTAACAAAGCAAAATTTAATGCTTCAACATTGTTCTTACTGACATCTGTTTGTGCTAAAGTGGCAGTCAAATCAATAGCTAATTGCTCATAAGCCAAAGTTGTTTCCAAAATACTTTCATCCAAAGGTTTCAAACACGCAATCATTTTTTGTTGTTGTTGCTCTTGTTTACGCACAACAGCCAAAGCATCTTTAATTTCTTGTTCATCACAGTGCCTTGCGAACTGATGCAAAAACCAAACACTTTCATATTCAGTACCGTTCATTAAAATCACACGCGTTTTCGTATAAGGATTTGTTGTTTTTTTATCATACGCCTTTGGGTACATCTTTTGAAAACTCATAAAGTATTCATCTACTTTTTTTGTTTTTACTTCTAATGGGTTCATTTTCACACTCCTTTTATCTAAGTGCGATTATAACCACCAACAGTCTAATTTAAACAATTAACAATCAATTAACTATTATTATAATAACTACTTACTTTTTTGGCGCAATTCAAGTTCAGCACGACACAAATCAATATATTCTATTTGCCAGTCTTCTTCATTTTGCAATCTTTTGGCTAATTCTTCATCCGAAAGAGATAGAATCTCATTTTGCCATCGAGTTAATTTTTTTTGCGAATCTTTAATTTTTTCATTTTTGACCTTAACAAGATTCAATTCATTTTTATGAGCTTCATCATCTTTTTCGATTTTTTCAACAATTTTTTCGGTATTTTGCACAATTGCTCCAAAGCCATAAAGCAACATTGCAACAATCCAAGCACCGAGTAATTCAAGCACAAGCCATAAAATACGAATAAACCAACCTTTAAGCAAACAATAAAAACAAGCTAACGCCGTAACAATGCAATTTAAAACCAAAAAAATTTCAACTACTATTTTAATAACTAAACCAACGTTACCATCCAACTTATGTAACATATTATCTTCGTCTCCGTAAATTACTTAAATATTGGTGGCCGGGGTGGGACTTGAACCCACACATCGTTGCCGATATCGGATTTTGAGTCCGACGCGTCTGCCAATTTCACCACCCGGCCGATTACAAATTATATTATATACCAGTTAAATTTATTTGTCAAAGACAAATCACATTGACAACATTGTGCAAAATTGTTAATCTAAAATTATTAACCAAAACAGCTATGGGAGTTTAGCTCAGTTGGTTAGAGCAACCGGCTCATAACCGGTCGGTCCGCGGTTCAAGTCCGTGAACTCCCACCACTATCAAAAAAACCCTGTTCTCCGGCAGGGTTTTCTTATAACTACTCCTTTATTTTTATTTAATTTCAATTTGATGACGCTGGCTTTTAATTTCTTTAGGCACACTAACCGTCAAAATTCCATCCTGCAAACTTGCCTTGATTTGTGCTTGTTCAACATCTCCCACATAAAAACTACGTGAATATGCACTTGCCACCCTTTCCCGACGTAAATATTTACTTTGGCTTAGCCCACTAATTTTATTAGCAGCAATTGTCAAATAACCGTTTTCATAACCAATATTTAAATCTTTGCGTTCCATACCTGGTACTTCGACTTTAAACTCATAACCATTCGTTGTTTCTTCAATATCCGTACGCATTAAATTTTGTAGGCTACTCATTTCTTTACGAAAAGGTCTATCCCAAAATAAATCATTCCAAAAAGACTGCAGTAATCCACCTTCATACGCATTACCACAATCATAATCCGTACAAACAGCCACATCTTGTTTTTGTAAGTTTTTTTCTTCTTTTTGATTTTTATCTTTAATATTTGCCATAACATTATTGTTTATAATTTCTAAAACTTTATACAAAAATTATTTTGTTTTATGAAACGATAACTATATACTCAAAATATGGAAGAAAAAACATTAAACTTTTATCGTAGATGTATTTTTGGCGCTAAATACAAAAAGACAAATTTATCAAAAAAAGACATTATTATAAATTATTGTTTTAATAATGCTTGGCAAGATATGGCTTCGCACACATTTACGGTAAAAATCGAAAAAGCAGAAAATAACAATAAAACTTACAAGGAAAAACACGACGATGAAATTAAAAAACTAAAAGAAGAGTTTAAAAAAAGTGTTTTTGAAAAATACTTTTTCAACGAAAAAGCTACTATACGCAATAAAATAAAGGAAATTTCCCAAGAGAAACGCAAAAATGACTCATTAGGATTATCCATCCAGCTAACTATTGGTCAATCCCAAAAAGTTGTAAATATGTTTTATAAATATCTCTACACTTTTCAAGATTTAAATCTTAAATTTATTAAAAGCATAAAATTTTCAGAATGTGATTGCCCTATTGATAACATCAACTTAAAAAGAATTAAAGAATGGATTAACGAAAACTTAAAAAACGAAAAAACAGAAATTGCTAAAAAATTAAAAAAACATTCAGGTACTTACACATATAATGAAAACAGTTGGAGTAAAATCGACAATATCGATGATTATATTGCAATACAAGATTTTATAGACTTCATTATTGAAAAAGAAAAAGATAAATATCAATCACGACTTGATTATGATTTCGACTGGGAATAAAAAAGCAAAGTATTATACTATGCTTCAATTTTTGGTGGAGACGCCGGGGATTGAACCCGGGTCCGAATGGAATCTTGTTCGTACTTCTCCATACACAGTCGTTATTTAAAATTGAACGCTAACCTAACGACAGGTTGCGACGTTCAAAGCCGACTTTTGCAGCCGTTTACCATCACCGTCATGCCGTGGTTATGATAAACCGTTGACTCTTTGTTTGCAGACGATCGTTAGAAAGAGTGAAAACGTGTCGTCGGCCGATGCACTTAGTTGCACTTAAGCAGCTAAAGCAAAGGTGTTTGCATTTTTATCTGCATTTAATTTTTTGCAACCAATTAACGTATGGTTACCCCGCCGGTATGCTTAACGAACCGTCCGCCACCCGTCGAAGCCAATCGCCCCCACGTGTTAGACTTCACAGTCCACTATTTAGTGTATCAAATTTCTAAAAACATTGCAACAAACGACTGCATAAATATAAACGTGATAGATTTACACAATGATGCTCTTTTAGCATTACCACCGAAAAAATTACTACCATACCTAAAAAATGCAAAAAAACAAGGTGTTAATGAAATTTGGTTATCCGTTTGGACAACCGAACTCAAAAATCCATTCTCTGTAATTGCACGCAAAAGAAAACTACTTGATAAAATTAATGGTGATCCACAATACCCTATATGTCGTTTACACATTGAAGATGTTTGGTTTTTAACTCAAAAAAACATCCAACGATTAATCGATTTAAAACCATATAGTGTTAGTTTAACATGGAACAATCCCAATAACTTGGCAGGCGGCGCACATAGCAAAACAGGGATTACACCACTAGGTTACAAAATTATTGAACAATTAGAAAACGCCGACATTCAAATTGACACTGCTCACCTTAACCGACGCAGTTTTTGGCAATTTGTTAAAATTACCACACGTCCAATTATTTGTACACATACTGCACTTGATGCAATTTGTCATCATCCACGCAATTTAACCAATAAACAAATTAAAACTATTATTAAATCAGGTGGTTTCATTGGTTTAGCACTTGTACCAAAATTTTTAACGCAAAATACTACATATTGTGGTATTCATAACATAATAAACCATATTTCATACTTTAAAAAACATTTTAATCCAACCAAAATCTTCTTTGGAACAGATTTCTACGGCACTGACATCCTTCCACAAGGAGTTTCGCACTATCAAAACATCAAACATTTACTTAATACACAAATAATTGGGCATTCTGCAGCAAAACAACCAATAATCGCTTATCAAATCGGCAATATTACTGCACCACAACGCCTACTAATTACAGCAAGCATGCACGCACGTGAATGGATTACATCCATCGCATTAACAAAATGGTTAGAACAAACAAACACAATCCCTAATAATTATTGCATCATTGCTGTACCTTGCTGTAATCCAGACGGAGTTAAACTCGCAACAATGGGTCACAAATCATTTACAAAACAGTACCAAAACTTTCTTTATCGCATCAATCACAAATCTACCAATTTTAAATTATGGAAAGCCAATATTCATGCCGTTGATCTTAACGTCAACTTCGATGTCGGTTGGGGACATGGAAAATCCAACATTTTTACACCAGCACCTGCTAATTATATCGGACCCGAGCCACACAGCGAACCCGAAACACGTGCACTACTTCGCCTAATTAAACAAACTAAACCAACCCAAAGCATCGCCTTACACACCAAAGGTAATCTAATTTATTACAGCCGCACCCAAGACAAACAAATCGCAAACGAAATTTCAGCAATCACAAATTTCCCAGCAGCCCTTTCCGAAAATTCATTCGGCGGCCTAACTGACTATCTTGCAATACGTTATAAAATTCCATCTTTTACAATCGAACTCGGCGATGACAACCTCACGCATCCCATTACCGAAGAACAATTACCACAAATAACATCAACTTTAACAAAGATAATTGATTATTTTTTAACAGGCGAATAGAACATTTCACCTTCATGACTTTGGAAATAAACACCAATTATGTTTGGACGTTTACTATTAATAATCGTATACGCCGCTCTTTTACGTGCACCACCGATAATGTTACCAGCCACCTTCATATTTGTTTCAATAAAAACATTGTATGCCCTAATTTGACCTTTATTATCAACAACAGTAATACCATCAAAATTCAACATTGCAACAAAAACATTAGACATTGTTGCTAATTTTTGTTCATTATATTGATTTGTTTGCGCAAATAATTTAGAAAAGTTAATTGGCTCTTCCAACCAGATACCATCCTCAAAAAATGCATCCGGTTCATAATCAGAATCTACCACTACACAAATTGTCCCCTCTACAGAACGCGAAACATTACGGAAGATGTTACGATACATATTTTTAATTTCTTGCAGTTTTTTTGCACTGGTACGTAATTTAGAAAAACTAGCATCGACAAATTCTTTAATTTCATCTTCCCAGTTGTTTACCACACGAATATCCAAAGCAAAGTTAACGTTAACCACACGTCCTTTCAGACTGCGCATTGTTATCGTCCAAGTATTTTCTGCGTAAACCAGTATCCCAAATAACTTATTACTCTTCTCTTGCAAAGCTTCAGATTTAAACAACACAGTTTCTAAATTTTCGTCTTTAATACTATTGATAATACGGAAAATCCCATATTCAATATTTTCATCAGAAATCGAAATATAAATACACCAGTTCAGATTACAAAAAGGAATTAAACTTTTCAAACGAGACGCAAACATATTTTCATTATCATCATTAAACAATACAATCTTCGAAGCATTTGGAATGCTCTTCACCACCGTATCGATGTTATTCGTAAAGAAAATCGATGGCTTAAACTTATGACCTTCTTCTTCATAATTCGCAATTTGTGGGAAAAAGTTCAAAAAGCGATTTTGCAATTTCAAAGGAAAAGTGCCCGAAAATTCTGTCGTTAAAAAATCGACAATTTTTGTCTTAGCATCAATGTAAAATATATTCTCGTTCACTATCCTAGATGTACACTATTTTGCGTTGCAAAGTCAAGAATTTCTTGATGAATTTTGTTAATTTCAGTTTTATCCAGTGTTTTTTCCGTACTTGATAACGTAAATGTTAATGTAAATTTGTTTTCATACACACCAGACAAACAATATTTAGTTACTAACGGATTTTTATACTTATGCCAAATTGCATCCAAATCAGCAAATACACCATCCCAAACAAAAGTAAAGTCCAACTCGGTTTTTGGGAATTTTGATAATTTTGGAGCCAATTCTTGCGTAATTGATTGATAGTCTAAAACAGATAAATTTAATTCAAAACCAACAGCATTAGCCATTACTTGTGGGTGAATGATTCCAATTGTTCCTACTACTTTATCACCTTGTAAAATCAAAGCATTATTTTTTGGATGCCAAACACCTAACGTAGATTGTTCCAGTCGGAATGTAACTGGTAAACCAACCTGAGTAAACAAAGTAGCTACCACTTCGCTTAAAGTTTTATAGTCCATCCCCACTGCAACACCAGCCAAATTTTCAGTTTCCATTCCGTCTTGATTAATTACGTGACCAATTTCAAACACACGCACATTCGGTTGATTTTTATTATTTGCAGCTACTGTCAACATACTTGGTAACATCATACTACGAATACGATTATCTTCTTTATTAAACGGATTTTGTACTGTCGCAAAAGAAGGAACTTCCAATTTCAAATGTTTTAAAGATTTAGCATCATACCAAATATTGGTATGCACTTCACTAAAAGCATATTTCCAAGCCAACATATCTTTCAAAGTATCTTTAATTTTTGAAATCGAAGAAACTGGTACAGGTGCAATATTAACAACTGGTGCTACTGGTTTAATATTTTGATAACCATAATTTCGAATTATTTCTTCAATCACATCAGCTGGTGTTGTCACATCTTTCCAACTACGCCACGAAGGGACAGTTACCACAATTTTTTCATCATCAATCTTTGGTGCAAAACCCAACCCAGTTAATTTTTGGCTTATCATTGTGTCTATACCAGTAAAATCAACCCCTGTATAACTGTTCAATTTTTGTTTTGTTACCACAATTTCACGCACAGGTTGTTGCCCTTTTTTACTTACCATACGTGTAAATGACGACCTTATTTGAGCCTGTGGCGCATATTCACGTATTAAGCGTAAAAATTCAGACACAGCATACCAATTCAATTCAGGGTCTAATGATTTCTCATAACGCATACTTGCATCACTACGAATTCCAACAGCAACTGATGTACGACGAATATTAGCAGCATCAAAAGTTGCAACTTCCAAAATGGTTGCAGTAGTTGTATCAGTAATTTCACTATTTTTACCACCCATCACCCCTGCCAATGCAATTGGCTGTCCATTACTTTTAACAAACAACATATCTTCAGTTGCTATGATTTTATTATCTTTTAGTGTTTCAAATTCAGTACCAGCCTTTACATTACCAACAGTAATATCATTAACTTTTTCAGCATCAAAAGCGTGTAAAGGATTTCCATAAGCAAACATTACGTAATTAGTCAAGTCAACCAAGAAACCATGACTATTGTGCCCTAATTTATACAAACGATTTTGCATAATATTTGGCGAAACAACACCACCAATATTATCAATTTTAATTGCGCCATAAGACAAGCAACGTTCATCTTCAATTTTAATCTTTAAAGGTGTCAAATCATCATATTCGTGAACAATATTTGTATCAATAGTTTTTAAGGCACGGTCAAAAATCACCGATAACTCACGAGCAATACCATAATGCCCCCACAAATCAGGACGATTTGTGATACTTTTATTATCAATATCTATAATTTCATCTTTTAAACCAGATAAAACCATAGTAATTGATGTGCCTAATTTGGTATCACTTGGCAATTCAATAATTCCTTCATCTTCAGCTTGATAACCAAGTTCAGCATAAGAACAACACATACCAAAACTTTCACAACCACGAATTTTAGTAGGAACAATTTCCATTCCATCTGGCATTACAGTTCCAACCGTCGCAACAGCAACTACAATACCTGCCCTTGCGTTAGGGGCACCACAAACAATGTTTAACGGCTCTTTTTTACCAATATCCACAGTCAATAAATGTAGATGATCGCTTTGTGGATGAGCATCGCAAGTTAAAATTTTACCAACAACAACAGTATCCAACCCATAACCGACTTTTACCACTTCTTCAACTTCACAAGTAATTTGTGTTAATTTATCAGCAATTTCTTGCGCCGAAATACCTTTTAAATCAACATACTCATTTAACCAATCTACTGAAATTTTCATCGTTTTATTCCTCTTAAAAATTCTAAATTTCCCGAATTAAACAAACGCACATCGTTAACGGCATATTGCGTCATTGCCATACGAGTTAATCCAAATCCAAACGCAAAACCTTGGTATTCTTTCGCATCAATTCCTGCCCGTTGCAAAACATTAGTATGTATCATTCCACAACCACAGAATTCAATCCAACCAGATTGTTTACAAACACTGCACCCTTTTCCACCACAAAAAGGACAACTTGCATCTAACTCAAAACCAGGTTCAACGAACGGAAAATATCCTGGACGTAAACGTACTTCAATTTCACGACCATAAATCTCAGATAAAATTGTCTTCATCACATAAATCAAATTAGCAATTGACACATCTTTTCCAACCATCATACCTTCACATTGAAAGAACGAAAATTCGTGACTAGCATCAGTTGCTTCATTACGATAACAACGACCAGGGAAAATTGCTGACACAACGGGACCATATTTTTTCAAAATCTCATTTTGCATTGCTGAAGTTTGTGTTTTTAATAATTTACCATTTGTTAACCAAAAAGTATCTTGCATATCACGAGCCGGATGGTCAGACGGAATATTAACAGCATCAAAATTTTCAAATTCAGTTACAACTTCATTACCATCAACAACCAAAAAACCCATTGAACGACAGATTTCCGAAATACGACGAATTAAATAAGTAATTGGATGCAAACTACCCTGTAGTTGATTTAAAGCTGGTACTGTAATATCAATCAATGGATCATTTTTCAATTTTTCATTAACAGCCTGAGCCCTTAAAGCAGCTTGTTTTTGAAAAAACTTTGCTTCAATCGAACGTTTTAGTTCATTATATTTTTTTCCTGCTTCTGCACGTTGTTCAGGTGATAAATCTTTCAAACTTGCCATCATTTGTGTTAGTTTACCTGTTTTTGAAAGATAATTCTTGTGAAAAACAGCCAAATCAGCTTCAGTTTGAATTTGCTCTAACTCTTTTTCTATGTCGTTCATATAAATTTCAGTATGCCATATCTTTAAAATATTGTAAATATTTATTCAAGCAAGAATTACGCTTCTTGGTAAAGGTGTTATTTACCATTTTTTGAATATTTTCTTGTTTTCCAACTAACATAACTAATCTTTTAGCACGAGTTACTGCAGTATACAAAAGATTACGTGTCATAATCATATATGCACCAGACACTACTGGAATAATTACAGCATCAAATTCACACCCCTGACTTTTATGAACAGTAATTGCATAAGACAAAGTAAGCGCTGATAATTCTGACGCAGGATAAACTGTCACACGACCATCTTCAAGTTCCACAGTAATTTCCCGACTCATTCTATTTATCTCAATAATTTTTCCAATATCACCGTTAAAAATTCCCTTTCCTTCTTCATGATTCTTTACCCACTCTTGCTTATAGTTATTTACAGTATGCATTACTCGATCACCAACACGAAAAATAGTTTCACCATATAATAATTCAGTCTTGTTTTCTACTGGTGGATTAAGTATTTCCTGTAAACTTTTATTCAAATTGATTACACCAGCTACACCTAATTTCATAGGTGCCAAAACCTGCACTTTGCTACTATCAACACCTAGATATTGTGGTATTCGTGATAAACATAACCCCAATATATTGTTTTTTATTACTTCAGGACTTTCTGCACTACTATAAAAAAAATCAGTACTTTGATTATCTAAAAATGGCATTTCTCCATGATTAATTCGATGCGCATTTATCGCAATTGTCGCTTTATCCCCCGTTCTGTAAATTTGCGTTAATTTAATTATAGGAATTACACCAGATTCAATAACATCAGCCAAAACATTACCAGCACCAACAGAAGGCAATTGATCACTATCACCAATAAACACAACCTTTGTTCCTGATAATATCTTTTTTAACAAAGATGCCGTTAATAAACAATCACACATTGATACTTCATCAATAATAACCATATCTTGCGTAATAAAGCTATTATGTACATCATGAGAAAGTTTTTCCAAACAACGATGAATCGTCATTGCAGACTGTCCAGTCGTTTCTTCAATGCGTTTAGCAGCCCTCCCTGTTGGAGCAAGCATTTGTGTACTAACTTCATTTGCTTGATTAATATATAAAATCGCCTTGATAATTGTCGTTTTTCCCGTACCAGGTCCACCAGTAATTACAGTTACACCACCTGAAACAGCTTGTTTAATCGCAACTTTTTGCGTCTCATGAAATGTTATCCCCTGGATTTGTTCATAATGTCTTATCAAATCATCAACTTTTGATATTTGCTTTGGTTCTTGCATTAAAAGCAATAACTTTTGTGCAATAGCCTTTTCAGCATTAAAAAAGCGAATCAACTGTAAGCCCTGTACTCCATCAACATCCACAGACACAACCACTCGATCAATACACAATTCGCTAATAATCGTATTAAATGTCGGTGTCAATTGTTCCATTTTAATTCGTAGCAAGCGACAAACTTTAGTAATCAAATCTGGTAAAGTTACATAAGTATGGCCATCAGTTTCTGCACTAACTTTTAAAATATGCACTACACCGGCACGTACACGAAAAGTACCATTATAACTAACTCCCAATTTCTTAGCCATATTATCAGCAGTTAAAAATCCAACACCATCAATTGTTTCAATCAACAAATACGGATTTTTCGTTACCGTTGCAATTGTATCTTTACCATACTGTTGGTAAATTTTTAAAGATAAATTTAAACTGATTTCAAAACGATAAAGCCACATCATTACCGACTGCATCTCACGCACAGCCATATAATTAGTTGCAATTTTTTGTGCACGTTGTGGCGAAATTCCTTTAATTTGTGTTAAATCTTGTGGCCGAGTTTCAATTACAGCAATTGTATCTAAACCAAATTTTTTCACAATTTTTCGTGCCGTAGCCGGACCAACGCCTGGCAGCAACCCACCGCCCAAGAAAGCTAAAATTTTTTCTTCACTATCTGGTGGCACCAAAATCATCTCACAGAAAGCAAATTGTTTGCCATGTTTGGCATTATTCACAAATTCACCGACAAATTTATACTCAGTTCCAACCGAAACCATTGGCACTACGCCAACAGCCATCAATCCACTATCTAAACGTAAAACATGATACCCCGTTTCTTCATTTGCAAACACAATCGACGACACAGTGCCTTGAATTTCCATCTAAACCATTATATAAGTCCAAATTGACATTGGCAATGAAATGATTTATGCTAAATTATGAAAACCCCACGTAAAAATATTATCAAAAAAACTTTCCAAGTCGGTGTTTTAGCCACAGCGCTATCAACTACAAATTCAACACTTATCAGTTGTACCCAACCCAACAATCAAGAAATAGTCATTCCTAACCAAGAACAAACACAAGATATAGTATCACAACCTTACAATAAAAGAATTGGGAATGGTAATTATATAATACATAACTTTATTGGTAAAAAACCAGCCATTGACCACTTCACTGCTTACACAGATATTCAAAACTATTATGATATGGGTGAAAAATACATTGAAACTACTTATCATAAATTTCATCAAACATATTCAAATCGTAGTTCTGTTGCCAACTTTTTCCGTGGCTTTACCCTACGTAAATTTAAAGTCAATGATGTCAAAATTACCAAAGGCGCAATTTTCGACCTAATGCACGAGCAAATTGAATTACCATGTGCTTACGCTTTAGCAGATATCGTACGTCATCTTGATAAAGCAACCGACCGAGAAGCTTTTATGTTGTGTTTTGCGACCCTTGCCAACGAAGGTTATCGTGAAGGATTAAGCGAAAACCGTAACGAAAACCATTGTCTTAGAGCAATGAACAAATATTATGCCGAACGTAACCGTATTCAAAATGCTTGGTATCGCAACGAAAGACTAAAAAGTACAAATTATGCACAGGACGTTGATGACCGTAATTGTCAACGTACAACCAGTCAGATGGATGCACTACTTGACCTTGCCAGCCACAAGATGTATTCCGAATCAAATATTGATGTATACATCAGCGATTTACGTAACCTTATTAATATTGCTTTACTTACTTATTCATGGGAAGCAATGGACAACTACACTGCCAAAGAGTTAAAACATACGGATTGCACGATGGAATACGAAAGTAAAATCCAAACAATGATGGAAATGGCACACCGTCAAAAAACAATGATGGAACAAAGCCAACAAGGCTTTGAGCGTTAAAATTTGTTTTATTTTTATATTTTATTTTTTTAAAAAATATTTAAGTTTTTTTGATAAACCATTGACTTTTACTATATAAATTTTTTATAATATAGTATGGAAAAATTAAACAAATTGAAAAACGTCATGAAAAAAGGCGTAAAACTTGGTGCAGCGATTACACTTGGCACCATGTTAATGGGATGTCCAAATCCAAATGGACCACAAAATCCTGATTATCCAGACAAACCAGGAATTGAAAAACCAATACCAGGTGATGAACAAGATAAATATGGTATTCCAAGCAACAAAGTTTTAGGCAATGGAAATTACACAATGCATAGTTTTATTGGGGAAGAAAGTTTCCGTATTAATAAAGATGTAGCAGAATCTGTCAACCATTACCTTGGTAAAGGTGAAACTTATGTGAAAGGTTTGGTTAATCAATTTAGCGATTCATTAAAGGGTCGCCCTGCTGCCGAAGCATATTTCGCACAATTCATCAGCGAAGAACAAAACAACGAATTTAAACGTTTGAATGAAAATGGAAGCAACCCTTACAGTTTTGATACAACCATTAAAGGTATCGCAAAACCTTCACATTACATTTTTGAAAATATTATTCGCAACATTGATAACAACCGTGACCGTGTAGTTTTTATTAAACTTTATCACACTTTAACCAATGAATCATTCGGCTATGGTTTGGGTAGTTATAAAAATGTACCCAGTAGCCAAAAAGATAAATATGAAAAAAATAGAGAGAATATTAATAAAGTTTGGACGGCAGGTGTTATCAACAATCCATTTGATTTGAACCAAGATATTGACCAACAAAACTGTCAACAAGTTACCAACGAAATGGACGCAATATTGGCACGTGTTGTTGCCACGATGGGGAACGACGTTACCGTACGTGATCTTCAACAAGTAATTAACATTGCCTTGACAGCGGATTCTTTAGCAGCAATGCACGACCTTTCTACTTCGGCATTAAAACATACATCATGCGATGCAGAGATTAATATTGTTGGCAAAATGGAAGAAGTTGCCCGTGAAATGTATCAGGCAGAACGACAACAAGCACAAGGTATGACAAAATAAAAATTAAAACAACAAACAAAAGAAAGCGTTTACACGCCTTTTTTTGTTAATCTTTTTTCCAGATAATGGATTTGGTGCTTTCTTCTGGTCTTTTTAACGGCGATGCACCATCATATTTATTCCAGAATGCCGTTTCCAAGTATG